>JAYRVQ010000605.1:0-2175 GCA_041918465.1 Anaerolineales bacterium | reverse complement strand
GGGTGTGATCTGCGGGAATCGCGTCGCG
This sequence comes from Anaerolineales bacterium, assembly GCA_041918465.1. Lineage (GTDB taxonomy): Bacteria > Chloroflexota > Anaerolineae > Anaerolineales > Villigracilaceae > Denitrolinea. The sequence continues at coordinate 2,147 of JAYRVQ010000605.1, read as the reverse complement.
CGTGGAATTCCAACTGTTCATCAAGCCTTCAGGAAACGAACTATCCGTCAGCGCCTCGGGCCAGGGGACGCCTCCATCGAAGTGCAGGGCGGTCATGTCTCCGTGCGTGGCGAGGAAGGTGTCCATGCGCGCGATGCCTTCCAACGTGGCTTCAGGGGGCCAGCGCGTAAATCCCATGTGGAAGGGACGCGCGGTAACTGTTGGCGGGGCAGGGGTGATCGCAGGTTGACACACGGGGGTTGGGACGGCGGGAGAAGTCACCACCGAACAAGCCAGCGAGAGAATGACGAGTGTTGTAAATGCCAGCAGGGCGCGTTTCATCGCGTCTCACTTTAGTTCGCGAAAACTCATCCACACTTCCAGCGCGGGCTTGGGAGTTCCGTCCATTTCGCGCAGGCCGAGGGAGGAGAACATGCTCAAAGTGTTGATGTCTGTATCGCTCACACCTTGCTGACCTGAAGCCTTCGCGTACGAGTCCATGTCGAAATCATTGAGCACGAGATAGACCCAGAATGCGAGGCGCGATCCCACCTGGTTGTGGATCGCATTCAAGTACGCGACCTGGTCTTCGGGCGTGGCGCGGATCGTGCCAATGCCGCGCGTCGCCCATCCACCTTCAGCAACGGCGACCCGTTTCGAGGTCCGCGCGAGGAGGCGAGAGTAGTAGTCCGCGGGGATGTCCGCTCCAGATGGAAAAACAAAATACGGATACGAGGAGATCACCCACAGGTCCAGATTTGGCTCGAAGGCTTCCACCTGCTCCCAGTTCGGGGAGAGGCGAGTCCGATTTCCCTCTTCGGGTTGCGGGAACATGTTGTTCAGGTCGTCCCATTGAAACGTGACGAAAACCTGCGTGTCGGGCGCGTCGGCTTTGACGAGCGCGTACACTTCGTGATACAGGCTGATAAAGTTTGGGGCATCATCGGGAAACGCATCCATGTAGGTGTTGATCTCGGAGGCGAGGCCGAGGTAGCGGGGATGGAAATTGCGGACAACCCACAGCGTGTAATTGGTGAACGCGGCGCGGACTTTTGGATTGGCGAACGACGCCTCCCAATCGGACGGCAGACCTTTGAACTCGCGTCGATTCAGACCGTTGAGCGCGTCCACCACGTAGACGGAGTCGAGGCCGTTTTGGCGCGCGAGCGTCTCCTGGTTGGCGATGTCGGTGCGCGATTGACTCTCGCCATCCGCGCTATCCACGAAATCTGCCCATGGGACATTGTGCTGGAAAAGAACAAAGTCTCCATACTGGCCGAGGTCTTTGAAATGGGTAAGGACACTCGTCAACGTGGCTTTGGGCGGCGAGGGAAAGAATCCGTAAATGGTCTCGCCAGTTTCGGACGCGGGATTCTCGCGCGCGGGAAATGGCGTGACGGGCCCACTCTGTCCGCAGGCGAGGGAGACGATGGCTAGTGCAAGAAGGAGGGTGAGCAAGCGTTTCATTGAGGGTTCCTGTAAGCGATGTAAATATCGGCTTCGAGCATGATATTGTCTTTATAGTAATGATGCGTGAAATAAACATTGCCCTGGTTATCGAGTGAGGCTTCCCCCGCGAAGGGACCGAACATCTTCTGCGGCTCTGTCCATTCACCGTTGACCTTGAGCGAGCGCCACAACTCCGGCGCGCCGACGATGCGCGTGAACCACAATTCCAAGCCTTCCTGCGTGATGAACGGCCAGCCTTCTGAAAATGTGGAATTGACAACGGAAACATTGACAGGTTCCTGCCACTCGCCGTTCACATTTTGCGAGACCCAGATGTCGAGTTCGCCAAGTCCGCCCGCGCGCGGCGAATGGAAGTAGAGTTCCCTCCCATCGGCGGTGATGTGCAATTCGCCCACTTCGTAGTCCACCGGGAAATTCGCGTCCGTCCAGTTTTGCCATTTGCCATCCAAAAATTCGGCGGTGAACCAGTGAATGCCGGTATATCCCTCACGCGCCGAGCAAAACCACATCACATTTTCCAACACAAACTCGCAACCGTCCAGTGCGAGTTTGCCGGGGTCTTGCAAGACCACCCGTTCCGCCTCGTCCCAAACATCGTTGTTTTGATGGAAGACGTAAATGCCTGTCGCGCCGTCGAGCAATTGTTTTTCAACAGGGATTGCCGGCGAAGGAGTGAACCAGATGTAGATCGTCTTTCC
>JAYRVQ010000604.1:0-2862 GCA_041918465.1 Anaerolineales bacterium | reverse complement strand
TAACGCGGCGTATTCCGTCCCGCGCCCGCGCCGATTTCGAGCATGAGTTTCCCGCTTTTTGGAAGCAGGTGTCTCAGCGCAATGGCCTCGGCCGCGTCTTCATAGGCGCGCCCGCCCTGGTCCCAAAAGGAGGTCTGGTAATCGGAGTCGGTGTAATCGCAAACGGGGGGAGTAGTCATCTAGTCTGCTGGTCTGCTAGTCGCTGGTCTGCTAGTCGCTGGTCTGCTAGTCGGTAGTCGCTGGTCGCTGGTCAAAATAAGTCGGCTAGCAGAACATTCTGACTAGCCGACCAGGAGACCAAAAAACCAGCCGACTACTTTCCGTTTGTCCCGCGCCCGATGGAGCGATACTTGAATCCCATCTCCTTCATCGTCTTCGGCTCGTAGATGTTGCGCCCGTCGAAAATGACCGGGGACTTGAGCAGGCCTTTTACTTTTTCGAGATCAAGTTGCTTGAACTCGTTCCACTCGGTGACAACGATCAGCGCGTCACAGCCCTTTGCCATATCGTACGGGTCATCGAAGAATTCCACTGCGGGCAAAAGCGGACGGGCAACTTCCATCGCCACGGGATCGTAGCCGCGCACCCGCGCGCCGGATGCCGCCAGCAGAGTGGCGATGATAATTGAGGGCGCGTCGCGCATATCGTCCGTGTTGGGTTTGAACGCCAATCCGAGCAGGCCGATGGTCTTGCCTTTCAGCGATCCGCCCAGCAGTTCCTGCGTGCGAGCGACAGCCTCTTTGCGGCGGTCATAGTTCACATCCATGACCGAATCGAGGATGGGAGTCTCCAGTGATTTCTCTTTCGCCATGTAGGCCAGCGCCTGCACATCCTTCGGGAAACAGGATCCGCCCCAGCCGAGTCCCGCGTCAAGGAAGTGACGTCCGATGCGCGCGTCGTAGCCCATGCCCGCCGCGACTTCCTTCACGTCTGCGCCGAGCGCTTCGCAGATGTCCGCCACTTCGTTCATGAAGGAAATCTTCGTGGCGAGGAATGCGTTGCTGGCATACTTGATCATCTCCGCCGTTCTCAGGTCCGTGATAACGATGGGCGCGCGCAGGGGCAGGTGCAGGTGCGCCACTTTGTTGGCGGCATCCTTGTCCATCGAGCCGATCACCGTCCGATGCGGATTCGTGAAATCGCCAATGGCCGATCCCTCGCGCAAAAACTCCGGGCATGAGACGACCGCGAATTCGATCGGCTTGGGTTGCGCGTCCTTCACGATATCGGCCACCCAGTCCCCGGTCCCGATCGGAACCGTGGACTTGTTGATGATGATGAGCGGCGCGGTCATGTTCTCCGCAATGGACTTGGCCGCCGCGGCCACATACTGCAAATCCGCTTCGCCTTCCACGCCGGAGGGAGTCCCGACCGCGATAAAAGCATACTCCGCGCCTTTCAAGGCCTCCTTGTACGAGGTGGTGAACGAAAGCCGCCCTGCATTCACATTGCGCTTGACCAGTTCATCCAGCCCCGGCTCGTAAATGGGCATGATGCCCTTGTTAAGATTCTCGATGCGTTTCTCGTTCACATCCAGCGCAATCACCTTGTTACCAAGGTCGGCAAAACACGCGCCCGTCACAATGCCGACATAGCCAACACCAATCACACAGATCTGTTTCATTCATTCCTCTTTAGTGGAAAAATTTGCCTGCCAGCGGCAGGCGATTCAAACCGCATCAGGCTGACAGACCTGCCTGTGCCTGACGCAGTAAAGTTGCCACCAGTCTATCGAACGAAGCCGCTTTGATGGGCTTGGAAATATAGCCGTCACAACCGGCCTCGATTGCCCGCATACGGTCGCTGGGCAGGGTATGCGCCGTCAACGCGAACACGGGGATGTGGCGGGTCTTCATGCTCGCTTTGATCCGCGTGGTCGCGTCCCATCCATCCAATTCAGGCAGGGAAAGATCCATCAGGATCAGGTCGGGAAGTTCGCGGATCGCCGCGTCCACACCGTCCATCCCATTGGACGCGGAAAGCACCACATACCCGGCGCGTTCCAACAGGAAACGCACCAGTTCAAAATTATCCTCGTTATCTTCAACAATCAGAACCCGCTTGCTCATTCCCTTAAATATACTACAATTGGGCAATATGCGATTACTCTTTATCGCCGACGGACGCTCCCCCACCGCCCGCAACTGGATCCAATACTGGACGGCGCGCGGGGACAAAGTGACCCTGGCTTCGACATTTCCATGCGACCCGATCCCGCATCTCGCGGGACTGGAAATTGTCCCCGTTGCCTTCAGCGGACGCGACGCGCGTGGAGCAGACTGGCAGTCCGCTGGCTCGGCGGATTACCCCCCTTCGGGGACTTCGCAACCCGCTCCACGTGTACGCGACGCGCGCCTCATCGAACTGCGCCAGACCATCCGCCACTGGCTCGGCCCGTTGACCCTGCCGCGCGACGCCAAACGCCTGCGCGCCCTCGTTGAACGCGTCCAGCCCGACCTCATCCACGCCCTGCGGATTCCCTACGAGGGGATGCTGGCCGCGAACGCAGGATTGCGCGTCCCGCTCATCGTCTCCGTCTGGGGCAATGACTTCACCCTGCACGCTCCGTCCACACCACTGATGCGTTATCACACGCGGCTGACAATGCGCGCCGCTACCGCCCTCCACGCGGACTGTGAGCGCGATATCCACCTCGCGCGTCAGTGGGGACTCGACCCATCCAAGCCCACGCTCGTCGCGCCCGGCAACGGCGGCATCCTCACCGACATTTTTTTCCCGTCCGCGCGTCCCGTGAATGAGCCTGTCATCTTCAACCCGCGCGGCTTCCGCGCCTACGTTCGCAACAATACATTCTTCCAGGCAATCCCCCTGGTGCTAAAAGAAATCCCCTCTGCAAAATTC
>JAYRVQ010000603.1:0-3832 GCA_041918465.1 Anaerolineales bacterium | reverse complement strand
GGATGTTACAAACACGCCCGCGCCAGATCCCGTGGACCAGTGTGTGGCTGGTTATGATCCCGATTGTCTGGCCGGCCCAACTCTCGTCCCGGGCACAGAGGGGCGATGGGCGTTCTACGAGTTGAACGGAGTTTATTTTGAATACCCTAGCGCGTGGCGTGTGGAACTTGAGAAAGACAGAACCGATCTCGTTCACCTTGTCCCCGTCGGTGACTGGCCCGAGAATGTCACGGTGGATGGTATTCCGTTATTTGCTGGAACATATCCAGAACAAACCGTGACGCAGTACGATCCGCTCACCTATCCCCAAACGATGTGGTTGCGTCCCGTTCCTTATTGGAAGCGGTTGGTCACACTGCCTGACATCACCGGCAGTGAGTTTCTGTGGTCAGAATATTGGAACCGGTCAATGATGTACGCGGAGGCGATCTTTTATGATCCCGCCACCGAACTTGTCGCTGGAGCGCTACTGCCCATCCTGAACGATCCGCCGAACGAGTCCCTCCGCAACGCGAATCAGGTGCAGGAACTTTATCCGAACTTTCACCACATCGTGGAAAGTTTCCGCTTGAGAGCGCCAGAGTGGGTTGGCCAGGTTGCGCCCGAAGCAACCATCCCTGTTGCCCGGGATCTGCTTCCTCCGGTGACAGTCGCATCGGCCACAGACATTCCACATTCCCTATTCGATGCGATTTGTCTGGCTGGTCATGATCCCCTCTGCCCAACGACCCCATCCCTTGTTCCCGAGTCGGGCGGCAAATGGGCTTACTACGTTTTGAATGGTGTCTATTTTGAATACCCCAACGACTGGGATATTCAACAAAAAATGGGAAGTTCAGAAGAAATCATTTTCAAGGCGACACCTGAATCGCCCGAGGGACAGAACGCCAGTCAGCTAGCAATTCTTATCACACCCATCCCCGTTGAAAATTGGGCACAGACCCTGACGAATCTACCGCCCGAATGGACGCGTCCCAACACCGTCTGGCGGGAACTGATCTACTTGAGCGATTTTTCGGGCTTTGAAAACCTGTGGAAGTATCCCGATGCCGCCAATATGAATCTGGAGACTTTCCTCTACAATGAAAACACCCAGATGACTGTAAACATTCTGGCACTAGTCAGCGACCCGCAAACCGTTGCGTTGTTAAATAGCCAATCAGCCGCAGTCGAGATGTTCCCAAATATTCACCACATTATTGACAGTCTTCGCTTGTGGCAACCATAAGATCCCACAACAAAAAAGAAAGGCGGACTTGTAGTCCGCCTTTCTTCGTTCCTATCCCAACTTCCCCACCGCTTTTTCCACTTCATCCAAAATCTCGCCCGATTTCACCAGCGCCTTCATGGCATTGTGATCGGGATACAGCGGACGGTCCACTTCGAGATGCGCGACGTGTTTACGAATCGTCTCGCGCGCGGCCTGCGTCCCCTTGCCGGGCGTGAACTCGCGGAAATCCAGCGCTTGTGAGGCGGCCATGAATTCAATTCCCAGCACACCGTAGGCATTGTCGAGGATCTGTCCGTTTTTGAGGGCGGTGTTCATGCCCATCGAGACAAAGTCCTCCTGATCCGCGGCGGCAGGGATGGATTGCACCGAAGCGGGCGCGGAAAGGATGCGTTGCTCCACGATGAGATGGTCGGCGGTGTATTGCGAGAGCATCAGCCCAGAGTAAAAGCCAGGTTCGTGCGCGAGGAAGTCGGGGAGGCCCTGCGAGAGCGCGGGGTTGGTGAGTCGGTTGAGACGCCTTTCAGCGAGAACACAGACCATCGTGATGGCCGCGCCCGCCATGTCCATGGGAAGCGAAACGGGACTCCCTTGGAAGTTCGCGCCGGTCAACGTCAACTTCATCTCGGGAACAAAGATCGGATTGTCGCCCACGCCGTTCAGTTCGATCTCCACCTGCGAGCGCGCGTACGCGATGGCGTCACGCGCCGCGCCGATCACTTGCGGGGAGGAGCGCATCGAGTAGGCATCCTGCACTTTGGTTTTCATCTTGCCCGTCGTGAGATCCGAGCCTTCGATGACTTTCGCGATATTTTTCGCCGAAGCGATCGCGCCCGCAAAACCGCGCAGTTCGTGCAATTTTGTGTTGTATGGCTTCATGTTTCCGAGCAACGCCTCAATGGACATTGCCGCCGCGATCTCAGCTTGTTTCAAGAATCTTTCCATATCGTAAATGTGAAGCGCGGACATCGCGGTGAGAAGATTCGATCCGTTAATTGCCGCGAGACCGTCGCGCGCCTGCAGACCGGGAATCGGAATCCCCGCGCGTCGCATCGCTTCGGACCCTGGGAGGCGTTCGCCCTCGTAAAAGGCCTCTCCCTCGCCCATGAGAAGCAACGCAGCCTGCGCCATCGGGGCGAGGTCGCCGCTCGCGCCGACCGATCCCTTTTGACAAACCACTGGCGTGACACCCTTGTTGAGCATCTCCACCAGTGTCAACGTGATTTCGGGACGACAGCCCGAATTCCCGTGTGCGTGGACGTTGATGCGTCCTGCCAGCGCGCCGCGCACGTGTTCAATCGGCGCCGGGTCGCCGATCCCTGCGGCGTGATTGTAGACAAGATACCTTTGGAAGTCTTTCACCTGCTCATCGTTGAGCATCGTTTCCGAAAACTCGCCGATGCCAGTGTTCGTGCCATACATGATCTCTTTATTGGCAAGTTTCTCCTCCAGCATGGCGCGGCAGACTTTGATACGCTCCAGCGCGGCGGGGGCGAGTTCCACTTTTTCGTTGAAGCGGGCGATGGCAACCAGTTTTTCAATGGTGAGGGATGAGCCGTCGAGGACGATAGTCATGAGGGATTCTCCTTGTGAAATTTCGCCCTTATTGTAACCTCATCTTGCTACGATGACTCGCGTTACAATCAGACGTATGTCCAACGAAAAAGAATACCTCCCCAAGCGCGCCATGTCCATCCACGCGCATCCCGACGACCAGGAATTTACCGTGGCCGGAACTCTTGCCAAATGGGCGCAGGCCGGTTGCGAGATCGTTTCGGTCGTCATCACCAGCGGGGACGCGGGCTCGAACAAGCCCGAACACGATGAAGCGTACAAACCCAGGCTGGCAAAACTGCGCGAGCGCGAGCAGAAAGATGCAAACAAAGTCATTGGCGTGAAGGAGACGGTCTTCCTTGGCTATCCCGATGGCGAACTGGAACCGACTCTCGCATTGCGCAAAGAGTTGACGCGTCTCATCCGTCGGTACAAACCCGAGGCGGTCGTCATCGGCGACCCACAGGGAGTCTTCTACGGCAACGGGTATATCAACCATCCCGACCACCGCGCCGCGGCACAGGCCGCGTTGTACGCGACGTTCCCGTCAGCGGAGACGCGGCTGATTTTCACCGACCTGCTCAAAGCGGGGTACGAACCGCACAAAGTCAAACGGATCTATGTCCACGGGGCGGAAAAGTCCGATACGTGGGTGGATATCGCGTCCACGATGAATGTCAAATTGAGGGCGTTGAAAAAACACAAGAGTCAACTCGGTGATTGGAAGCCCGACAAGATGATGCGCGAGTGGGCCGCGGAGGAGGGAAAGGAAAAGGGATTGAAATACGCCGAGGCCTTTAAGGTGATGATCAACGAAGAAGAACAGCCCGAAAACTGATAGAGTGACAGTCACTTGCGAAGTGACTGTCACTTTAAATGATAAAATCGGGGCGCTTTCACTCTGGCCGAGGAGCGGCATCGCATGATCTTCACCAGTTACGATTTCCTCATTTTCTTCATCATCGTCTTCAGCCTCTACTGGCTGGCGCGCCGCAGGCAGTGGCAAAACATTCTCCTGCTGGCCGCCAGTTATGTTTTCTATGGATGGGT
>JAYRVQ010000602.1:0-3479 GCA_041918465.1 Anaerolineales bacterium | reverse complement strand
GTGCATCCCAGGGTCGTCGGCGGAGATGACGACGAAGCCGCCGTTCGTGCCTGAGTAGGGGAAGACCATGAAGGCGTCCGCCGCGACGTTGAGACCGACGTGCTTCATGGTGACGAGCGTGCGCAAGCCGCCGATCGCCGCGCCCATGCCTTCTTCAAACGCGACCTTCTCGTTCGTTGACCAGCGCGGGTTGGTTTCGGGAAAGCGCATCGCCAGCGTTTCGATGATCTCGGTGCTGGGCGTGCCTGGGTAGCCCGAAACGAATTTGACCCCCGCTTCCCACGCTCCGCGGGCGATGGCTTCGTTACCTAACAAAAATTCTCGCATGGCGTCTCCGTATTGTTTTATGTCATTGCGAGGAGCGCTCTTGCTCTTTGCGACGAAGCAATCTCCTGGTCATTGGTGACTGGAGATTAGAGATTGGAGATTGCTTCGCTCCGCTCGCAATGACATCTATAACTTCAAAATCCTTGCCGCGTTGTCGCGCAGAATCTTTTGCTTCGCTTCATCCGAAATATTCAAGGCGCGGATGGCTGAGACGTTGCGCTTCAAGTCGGGGTTGCCAGGCCAGTCTGAGCCGTAGACGACCTTGTCCGCGAGCATTTCGAGGCGCGGGAAATAATCCAGCAGGTGTTTGGCGGGCAGACCTGAAATTTCCATGTACACGTTCGGATGCCGCCGTGCCAGCCAGAACGCCTGCTCGTACCAGAACGGACGCCCTGAATGCGCCATGAGGATGGTCAGTTCGGGAAAGTCAATCGCCACATCGTCGAGCAGAAGCGGATCGGCGTATTTGATGCGCGCGCCTTTGAAGACCGACGAACCCGTATGCACCATCATCGGCAGACCGAGTTCCTGCGCCTTGGCATACAGCGGATACATGCGCGGGTCGTTGACGTAATGATGCTGGTACGGCGGATAGACCTTGATGCCTTTGAAGTCGTATTCCTTTACAAGCCTTTCGAGTTCCGCGGGGAGATCGTTGACGAGGAATGGGTTGATACTGGCGAAGGGCAACAGCCGTCCGCGCGGACCCGAGGCGGGGTCGGCGATTGCGTTGGCTGAGGCGCAGAGTTTGCCGACGTAGTCGTTATCCGCGACACCTGTGGTGAGCGGCGAAACTTCCGCCAAACCGACAGCCAGGTCAACATCGTGCGCTTGAAGATGCTGGCGGATTCCCTGCGGGGTGAGAATGTCTCGGATATAGGCATCGAGGTCTCCTTGATAATTCGAACGCATCCATTCCAGCACGGATGGCAGTTCGTGTTCGGGAAGCGAGAGGTGGATGTGGAAGTCTATGATCATAAATAGATCCGCGTAGTTTGCGCTCACTAGCGCAAACATTGGCGTTAGAGAACGCCAACTACACGCGCAGGTTTACGGCACAACCACCGACCGAATCCCTTCGCTATTGCGAAGCGTATCGAACGCGGCGTTGATTTGGTCCAGCGGGAACTGCGCGGTGACGAGTTCCTTCACTTTGATGCGACCCTGACGCGCCAGTTCCAGCACGCGCGGATAATCCACAGCGCGGCAACCGAGCGAGCCGATGATCTCCATTTCGCGGTACATCACGCGCCCCGAGTCGAGCGTCATCGGTTTGTCGCTGTAACCGACCATGACGAATCGTCCGCCCGCGCGGATGCACGAAAACGCCTGCGCCTGCGTGACGGGGTTGCCAATCGCTTCAAAGCCGATGTCCGCGCCGCCACCCGTCAACTTGCGGACTTCCTTGTCCACGCGTTCGACGTTCTTCGCGTTGATCGTCGCCTGCGCCCCGAGTTTTGTCGCCCATTCCAGTTTGGAATCGATCACGTCAATGGCGATGACCTTCGCCCCGACAGCCGAAGCGACCTGCACGAGATTCAAGCCGATGCCGCCGCATCCCACCACGACGACTGAATCGCCAGGCTTGACCTGTCCGCGATTGACAACGGCGTGATACGGCGTTGTGACCGCGTCCGCGATGATGGAACTTTCAACCAGCGGAAGTTCATCGGGCAGGGCGATCACATCCTTGGCGGGCGCGAGCATGTATTCGGCGTAGCCGCCGTCCACATTGTTGCCGAACATCATCATCCGCTCGCAGATGTTCTCGCGTCCCGTGCGGCACATGGCGCATTGACCGCATCCATACACGGCGGGGAGCAGGACGCGCGCGCCTTCCTTCCATTGAGTGACGCCCGCGCCCATGCCCGCGATCTCGCCTGAGACTTCATGTCCCAGCACGAGCGGCGGCTTCTTGAACGTGGGAACGTCGTGGTCCATGTAATGCAGGTCCGTGTGACAGACTCCGCATCCCGCCACCTTGACGAGGACTTCGCCCGCCGACGGCGTGGGCGTGGGGATTTCTTCAATTGCCAGCGGTTGATGTGCGGCGTGAAATACAGCGGCTTTCATGAATGGCTCTCCAATGCCTTGCGGAAATTTTCGGGGACGCGCATCTTCTTCAATGTGTTGCGCTCCGCCGTTACGACGGTGATCTCGCCTTTGGCGGTCAGGCGGTTATCCTTGCTTTCGTTGAAAATTTCAAAATCGAAACGCGTGCTCGACACGCCGACCTTGCCCGCGCGGCAGTGAATCCGCAGGAGATCGTCGAAATAGGCGGGGGCAATGTACGAAGCGTGAGCGTCCACATACAGCATGTCAAAATCCTCTTCCAGCATTCGTTTGTAACTGAAACCGATATGACTGAGATATTCAACCAGCGCAACGTCGAAGAGATTGAGGTACTGCGCGAAGTTGACGTGTCCCTGCGCGTCGGTCTCGTTGAAGCGCACCTTGAGGGTGGTGAAGAAGGGATACGGGTTGGTCATTGATAAAAAGTCTGAACCACGGAGACACTGAGTCACGGAGATTCTTTTCCACTAATCTTCACGAATTTTCGCTACTCGGTTTTCAATTCGCGGGGATTAGCGGAAAAAGGTTTTACTATTTTCTCTGTGTCTCCGTGTCTCAGTGGTTTTCTTTTGATCTATCCTTCGCGCGCTTCCAGCACAATCGCCGCGGCGGTGTCGCCTGCCGCGCAACCTGTGAACAACCCAACTCCGCCGCCAAGCAGGACGAGTTCTTCGATCATCTCCATCACCAGCCTCATGCCCGTCGGTCCCTGCGGATGCCCCCAAATGAGCGACGAGCCGTAGTTGTTCATCTTATCGAGCGGGATGCCCAATTCGCGGTTGAGGAAAACATCGTTCACCGCAAACGGATTGTGAGTCTTGATGGCTTTGATGTCTTTCAAGTCCACGCCCGCTTTTTTCAACGCGCTTCTCGCGGCGGGAGCATTTGCCTTGGGCATGTATCCTTTTTCGGCGCGTCCTTCGCTGAATGAAAGCAGTTGAATTTCGATCTTCGGGTCTTTACTCAATTCGCGCGCCTTCTCTTTCGTTGTGACGATCATGCCCGCGTTGCCGTCGGCGGGATAGGTCTGCCCGCCGTATGTGACCGTGCCATCGGGCAGGACAGGTTTCAGTTTGGCG
>JAYRVQ010000601.1:0-4177 GCA_041918465.1 Anaerolineales bacterium | reverse complement strand
TACGAGCACATCGCCGACCCGCTGATCGATTTCGCCGACTACGGCATGAAAGCATCCAGTGTCCGCGCCCTTTTCGCGGAACTGCGCGAAAACCTCGTCCCCATCGTCAAGGCCATCACTTCCCAAACTCCCGCAGACGATTTCTGCCTGCGCAAGCATTATCCCGAAGCGGAGCAACTCAAGTTTGCCGAGGAGATTGTTAAACAATTGGGCTACGATTTCGAGCGTGGCCGCATCGACAAGACCCACCATCCCTTCATGACCTCCTTCTCGATCGGCGACGTCCGCATCACCACGCGCGTCAAGGAAAACTTCCTCGGCGAGGCGTTGTTCAGCAACATCCACGAGTCGGGACACGCGATGTACGAACAGGGCAACGATCCCGCCTACGAGGGTACCCCGCTCGCGGGTGGGACGAGCGCAGGCGTCCACGAGAGTCAATCGCGGCTGTGGGAAAACGTTGTCGGGCGCAGTCGCGGCTTCTGGGAATTCTTCTTCCCGAAGTTGCAGGTCAAATTCCCCGAGCAACTCAAGGGCGTTTCGCTCGACGAGTTCTACCGCGCCATCAACAAGGTGGAACAGTCGCTCATCCGCACCGACGCGGACGAGGTGACCTACAACCTGCACGTGATGCTGCGACTCGACTTCGAACTGCAACTGCTCGAAGGGACGCTCTCCATCCGCGACCTACCCGAGGCCTGGCACGAGCGCTTCGAATCGGACTTTGGGGTTGTCCCGCCCAACGACAGCGACGGTGTCCTGCAGGATGTCCACTGGTATGGCGGAACCATCGGCGGCGCGTTCCAGGGATACACCCTCGGCAACGTAATGAGCGCGTTATTCTATGCCGAGGCGCTCAAGGCGCATTCCGAGATTCCCAACGAAATGAAACAGGGCAAGTTCGATACCCTGCGCAACTGGCTGATCCAAAACGTCTACCGCCACGGACGCAAATACACCGCGCCCGAACTGGTGAAACGCGTCACCGGCAACGACCTCACCATCCAGCCGTACATCAACTATCTCAAGACAAAGTACGGGGAGTTGTATTCCTTGTAAAACCACTGCACTGAGCGGAGGGGCGTATTTGTCGCCCCGCAGTCGAAGGGCAAGTCCGAGGAACAATGCTAGCACTTGAAACCCGTCTTCGACTACGGGAGTAGCCCTCCGCTCACGTGTGCCTGCGGCACAGTGCAGGCAGGACAGCGATACACTAGTCCATGCCCATCACCCTCCACCCCGTCCACACCGAAGCCGAGAAGCGCGCTTTCTACAAGTTCGCGTTCCGCGTCTATCGCGATGACCCGCACTGGGTGCCGCATCTCTGGCCGGGGAAGAAAGCCTACCTCGACAAGAAGGCGGCGTTCTTCTCGTACGGTGAAGGCGATTTCTGGCTGGCGAAAGAGGGAAACGAAATCGTCGGGACGATTGGCGCGGGAATCGATCACGCCCGCAACCGCGGCATGGACTGGAAGGCGGGCATCTTCGGATTTTTCGAAGTCTTGCCGGGACGATATGATGTTGCCGCGGCGATGTGGGACTTTGCCTGCGAGTGGTCGCGTCAACGCGGGTTGGCCGAGTTGCAGGGTCCCTATTCATTTTCGGGGGAGGATGATCACGGTTTTCTCGCGGAGGGTTTCGACACTGCACCCGCCATCATGATGGGACACACCCCGCGTGATTACTTCCAATTTGCAGAACGCTACGGCTTCGAGAAGATCCACGAGACGGTGGCGTATCGCGTCGACCTGGCAGGGGACGTGTCAGACATGGACCGACTCCCAGCCGCGATCACGCGCATCGCAGACCGCGCCCGCGGACGTCACGGAGGAAGCGTCCGCGTCCCGCAAATGAAGGACTGGGATGTGGAAGTCGAAAAACTCTGGCGCGTCTACAACACATCACTGGCTGTCCTGCCTGAGTTTTCGCCGATGGAACTGGCCTCGTTCCGCGAACAAGCCAATGGGTTGAAAGAGATCATCGATCCTGAGCTGGTCTTCATCGCTGAAGTGGATGGAAAGCCCGTTGGTTTTGCGCTCGGACTGCCGAACATCATGGAAGCGTTGAAGCGTGCCAACGGACTGCAATATCCGTGGGATTACCTGCGGCTGGCGCGGGCAATGAAGCGCATCCAGAGCGCCAGTTTCAAGATCATGGCGATGGATCCCGCCTATTGGGGCTACGGCCTTGACTCGATCATGTACCTTGAGATGGCGAAGGCGGTTGTGCGCAAGGGCTACAAGTGGGTGGATGCCTCGTTGACTGGCGAGGATAATCCGCAGACCAACAAATTGCTCGCGCGCGTGGACGCGTATATTTATCGCCGCTATCGCGAATATCGGTTGGGTTTGTAAACCCAGCCCAGTGACAAAATCATCCAAACTCACGACGTTTGTCAATTGACGCTCATTTACCGATGGGGTAATCTAAATAAAATATCCTCAAAATTGGAGAATTTCCCATGGCAATGAAAATTAAAGAAGACTGCATCGCTTGTGGCGCGTGTGTGCCCGAATGCCCCACCAATTCCATCAGCGAAGGTGACATCTACGTCATCGACGCGGCCACCTGCGTGGAGTGCGTTGGTCATCACGATTCACCCCAGTGTGTCTCCGTCTGCCCGGTCGAGTGCATCGTCAAAGCAGAGTAAGTTCTTATGGAAGCCTTGAAACGGCTTCCATAATTTTTGTGGAGGAATTATGAACGAGAGCCAGTTTGCCGTCTGCCCGAAATGCGGAAAGACCGATGCCAAAAAAGTTTCTTATACCTGGTGGGGTGGAGCGCTGGGTCCGCGCCTGTTCAATCATGTCAAGTGCAATAGTTGCGGCACGGAATACAATGGCAAGACAGGCAAGTCCAACACAATGCCGATCATCATCTATACGGTGGTGATTATCGTTGTTTGTGCGATCCTGTACGCCCTCGTGCAAAATATGTAACCGGCGCGGTTTGACTCTTAATCGTGCCAACGTTATAATTTCAACAACCAAATACAAACCTTCGGGGCAGGGTGCAATTCCCGATCGGTGGTATAGCCCACGAGTGCAGATTCTGCACATGACTCGGTGTGACTCCGAGGCCGACAGTGACAGTCTGGATAGAAGAAGGTGACCATTCACAGGCCCGCGCGGGTCTGGCTGGATTCACGCCCCGAAAACGCTCGTTGTTTTCGGGATTTTGTTTCCGCTTCGCGCGTGACTGTTGGTTGATTCCGCGCCTCGAAGGATTCCCTCCCTCGAGGCGTTTTTCTTTGTTCGCGGGTCGTCATTGCGAGAGCGATGTTCTCCCGCTCGACCCTGGCACCGCCCGCCAGGGCAGGTGAGCAATCTCCCACTGCCCGAGGGGATTGCTTCGCTCGAAGTACACTCGCTCGCAATGACGGATGACAGAAAATCGATATGTCCACTCTCACCAAACGCGTTGCCTCCCTCCGTCCCATTCTGGGACTCATCTCCGTGGCCGCATTTTTGCTGGCCTGGCATCTGGCCGCGCGTTTTGGCGGACTGCCCGCATTTATCCTTCCATCTCCCGCGGACGTGTGGACGCGCTTCCTGCGCTCCCTCGCGGACGGTCTCCTGTTGACACATAGTTTCATCACATTGATCGAAGTTCTGGTGGGCCTCCTGGCGGGTGCGTTCTTTGCCACGTTAATTGGGTATCTCATCGCCAAGTCGCGTTTACTGGAAAATCTACTCTCGCCGTACCTGGTCGCGAGCCAGGCTGTACCCCTGGTGGCAATCGCGCCCCTGCTGATCATCTGGTTCGGACCGGGGATGTTTTCCAAGTTTCTCATCTGCGCGTTGATCGTCTTCTTCCCGGTGCTGGTCAACACGGTTGTTGGCGTGCGCGCCGTCCCGTCCGTGTTGCATGATCTGATGCGCTCCCTGCGCGCCACGCGTGGACAGATTCTCCTGAAGTTGGAAATCCCCGCCGCGCTCCCCGTCTTCCTCGGCGGGTTGCGGATCGGCGCGACGTTATCCGTCATTGGCGCGGTGGTGGGCGAACTGGTCGGCTCGGACAGCGGGCTGGGATACCTCGTCAACGTGGGACGCGGTCAATACGATACCGCGCTCGTCTTTGTGGCGGTGTTCACGCTGATTTTTCTTGCGCTTGTTTTATATGGCCTTGTTGCTTTGCTGGAGAAAAAACTGTTAATTTGGCAGGAACGTTAAACCTT
>JAYRVQ010000600.1:0-3032 GCA_041918465.1 Anaerolineales bacterium | reverse complement strand
CAAACCACCGACGCAGGAATCCGCTGGTCGATCGGCGGGGACATTGGCTGGCTGGAGGGTGATCCGCGCGCTCAAGTGATCGTTACGCGATCGGCGGCCATGGGCGTGGAATGGGATGTCCATGCGCACAAAGTCGAGGATCTTGCGAAGGTTGCTTCGATCCTTTCCGCGTGGGGCGCCGCGCCGACAAATGTGGTCAGCGGGATGCTGATCGCGGATTTTGACACATTGCGCCAGCCGTTGACCTATCAAGGTGCCGCGTGGACTCCACAGATCGTCTGGGGAGGTGTGCAGTGCCCCGGTCATCGTGAGGGATGTGATGACTTGTCCGTGAGTATTTATCATCCCGCGAGCAGTGCTGATTTCTATGCGGATGATCCAAGCGGTAATCTGATCAAGATCGGCGGCGGCGCGCACACGCTCGAGGGTGCGGAGTCGCTGGCGGCGGCGATTGCAAATGGACAATACAATTACCCCGTGATTGGCTACACCATCATGGTCGAGCCGGAGACTCTGCGGATTGCCAGGTCTGCGACGGATGATGTCAATGCGATACTGGCGTTCGCGGCGCGGATGGACGGGTATTCCTTTGTGCGCTGGCAAACGATCAGCGAGACCGCGCAGGCCTGGGTCGAGGCCGGAAGCGTGGCGTTCGTCATCCAGTAATTGTGCCGGAATGCGCCGCACCTTTCGGGTAGGATTTTCCCTGCGGGTTAGGTGCGACGCATCCTCATCGTTAAATGCGTCGAGCCGACAGTTGACTGTCGGCTCGACAAGTGAGGAGGGATGCGTTATGCGACAGAGGGGGCGCCGGAGGGCGCGTCCATCAATTCGGTTGCGGGGTGCAGGCGATGCAAGACGAGATAACCCAGCACCGAGAATGTGCCGACGATACCGCAGGCGTACCACAGGGTGTTCGCTCCGTAGAGTTCCACGAGGTTGCCTGCCAGCAGGGGACCGACCGCGAAGGGGATGCCCCACGCGAGGATGCCGAAGACCGCGCCGTAACGTCCGCGCATTTGCTCGGGGGCGAAATTGGCTACCAGAGCCTGTCCGATCGGTGCAACCAGCATCTCGCCGATGGTGATTACTACCATTGCAAGAATGAACATCGGATAGTTGCTGACGAAACCGTACATGGCGAAGCCGACTGCGTAGAGCAGGGTGCCTGCGGCCATCACCAACATGGGTGGAATCTTTTCGATGCGCCGTGTGATGGGAAACTGCATGAGTACAACCATGGCGGCATTGATGCTAAGCAGGTAGGCGTAGGCGTCTGGTTGGACGCTGTAGGTGTCGCGCAGGATGACGCCCAGCGTGGTGTTCATGTTCATGTACACAAAGCCAGAGAGCATGGTGGTGACGATGAACAGAACGAAGATGCCATCGCGCAGAACGCGGCCGTAGCCGACGAAGGTCTGGCCGAAGGTCTCTTGAGTCTCGTGCGGCTTCAACTCGGGTTTGGTCTCGGGCACATTGAAGTACACGATGGTGGCCGAGATGATGCTGATGACCGCGTCGGCGAGGAAGAGGGCGGTGAACGAACGCGCCGCAACGAGTCCGCCGATGATCGGTCCGAACACGACCGCGAGGTTGAACACAACGCGGATGATACCGAAGCCCTGGGCGCGTTTCTCCTCGGGCAGGACGTCTGCGAGCAGGGCTTGCTGGGCCGGTCCGCCCACGTCGGTGAAGAGACCGGAGACGACGCCGATGATGTAAAAGCCGGTCATCGTGTCCACGAGGCCCATCGCGGCGGTGCTGAGCGATGAAGCCACGAGGCTGAAGATGATCATCTTGCGGCGGCCGAAGCGGTCTGTCAATGCGCCGCCGATGAAACTGCCGATGAAGCTGGTGATCGAGAAGATCAGGAAGAGCCAGCCCACCTCCGCGAGCGTGACTCCGAATCGGCTGGTCAGGTAGAGCGCGAAGAACGGGAAGAGCATCGAGCCGCCAAGACGGTCAATAAAGGTCGTGACGATGATGATCTTGAAGGTGCGCGGAAATTCGTTTGCGATATTGGTCCAACGATTAATAAAGTTTTGCATTCTTTCTCCAGTGGTTAGTGCGCCAGCGCTCCTGTGCGCGGCGCGCAATCGTGCATGGCCGTGTGGTTATAGCGCTGGCGGAGGGACTCACCGGTGGCGATCATCCATTCGGCGAAGTGAGCGATGCGGTGCGCCATCCATTTGCTGGTCGAGGCGGGAAGCGAGTTCGCGAGACGAATGTCGCGAAGTTCCGCTTCGAGTTCGCGGACTTTCCGTCCGGTCATGATGGTTTGATAAAGTGGACTCATGTTATTCATTTGTGCCTCCTTTGGCTGGCTACTGATCCTGTCCGAGCAGGGTGACGGAAATTGACTTGAGCGTTTTGGCGATCCGCTCGCGGTTGAGAACGTAGGCTTTTGCGCCGCTAATCCTGCGCTCCTGCAGGAAGCCGGTGGCGGTGAGTTGACCGAGATAACGCGACACGCTGGGCTGGCTGAGTTGTGTCGCTTCCATGATCTCCTGCGCGCGCATCTCGCCTCGGTCACGGATCATTTGCAGGATCTGCAGACGGGTGTCATCGGCGAGGGCGGCGAGACGGCTGACCACGTCCGCGCGGTCGAGTTCGGGCACACGGACGGTCGCATTCTCGGGTTGGCGGGCGCCAAACAAAATGATCAAATCTTTTTCGTCGGGCAGGCGGCTCACATACGGACCAATGTGTGCATTCGGGATGAAGATGATGCGGCTTGCGCGTTCGAGTGCGGGGCGCCACTTTTCCTCGTCCAGGTCCTGGCCGGTGACGAATCGCGTTGCCTCAAAACGATCCATCTTGGAGAAGTCGGTGGACTGGAAAGCCTTCACCGATTCTTTCAGCATCGGCTCCACGCGTTCCCATTCGGCTTTGAATACGTCATCCCACATTTTTTGCAGGTGGTTCACGATGAGCGTCTTCATCGCGGGCGGATCCTTCACGTATTCGAAGGCCTTCACTTCAATGTCTTCGATGACGGCTTCCGGTCCAAATCGTTCGCGCAGGAAGTCCGT
>JAYRVQ010000599.1:0-2194 GCA_041918465.1 Anaerolineales bacterium | reverse complement strand
GAAGGATATTCCGCGAATAGCGATTAGCCATTAGCGTTTGGCTATTAGCCATACCAACTGCCAACCGCTAACCGCTAATTGCTAAAGGCTAACCGCTAAAACCATGGGCTTCTTTGCTGGACTCAATCCCGAAAAATATGATCGCCAATACAACGACCGCGTACTGGCGCGTCGTATCGCGGGCTATTTCAAGACACAAGCCGCGCGGCTGACAATTGTCGCCGTTCTCGTAATCGCGTTGTCCGCGCTGAATGCCGCCTTGCCTGTCCTGATCGGCCGCGTGGTGGACACGCTCGGCGCGCAGCCCTCGTTCAACGTCATCGTGCTGATCGGGCTGGCGATGCTGGCAGTGGGAGTCAGCACCTGGGGATTCAACTGGGCGCGGCGCAGTCTGTCCGTGCGCGCCGTCGGTGACGTGGTGCTCGACCTGCGCGGGCGCGCCTTCCGCGCCGCGGCGGACCATGATCTGTCGTTCTACGATCAATTCTCCAGCGGACGCATCGTCTCGCGCATCACCTCCGACACGAACGACTTCGGTCAACTCGTTGTCATCCTCACCGACGTCACCGCTCAGGTCTTTCAAGCCATTTTGCTGGGCTTCATCTTATTCAACACCGAAACGCGAATGGCCTGGCTGATGCTGGGATTCGTCCCCATCGCGCTCGGCTTCACGCTGGGATTTCGCGCGTTGGCGCGGCGCGTTACCAAGCGCGGTATGCAGGCCATGGCAGACGTCAACTCGGCCATCAAGGAAACCGTCAGCGGGATTTCCATCGCCAAGAATTTCCGCCAGGAAAACAGCATCTTCGAAACCTTCGACGCCGCCAACCAGACCTCCTACGCGGTCAACGTGCAACGCGGCCTCGTCTTTTCGCTGGTCTTCCCGATCCTCAACGCCATGAGCGGTATCTTCGTCGCCATCCTCGTCTATGCGGGCGGCATGTCCATCGGACAGGGCATCATCACGGCGGGCGCGTGGTATCTCTTCATCCTCGCCCTCGACAATTTCATGTACCCCATCCTCAACCTGGCCTCGTTCTGGGCGCAGATCCAGTCGGGACTCTCCGCGGCGGAACGCGTCTTCGCCTTGATCGACGCGGATCCAAACGTCGTGCAGACTGACGCGCAAGAGGCGGGACGACTCCGAGGTCAGATTCGATTCGAGCGTCTGGGATTCCACTATAAGGATGACGAACCGATTCTCGCGGACTTTGAGCTGGTCATCCCGCCCGGGGAGAATCTCGCGCTGGTGGGACACACCGGCGCGGGCAAGTCATCCATTGCGAAATTGATCGCGCGCTTCTACGAATTCCAATCTGGCTCGCTGACGATTGACGGCCGCGACATCCGCACCTTTGATCTGCAATCGTATCGCCGCCAGTTGGGAATCGTTTCGCAAGTTCCATTTTTGTTTTCAGGGACGGTGGCCGAGAACATCCGCTACGCCGCGCCCGGCGCGCCCGAGTCCGAGATGCTGAGGCTGGCGCGTCAGATCGGTGACGGCGAGTGGCTGGAGACATTGCCTGACGGGTTGGAGACGCAGGTCGGCGAGCGCGGCAACCGCCTCTCGATGGGACAACGTCAACTGGTCGCGTTGATGCGGGTGCTCGTCCAAAACCCCGCCATTTTCATCCTCGACGAGGCCACCGCCAGCATTGACCCGTTCACTGAGTGGCAGATCCAACAGGCGCTGAATTTGATTTTGAAGAACGCCACCAGCATTCTCATCGCGCATCGTCTCTCCACCGTGAAGGCCGCGGATCGAATCGTCGTCATGCAAAAAGGCGCCATCATCGAAGAGGGGAATCACGATGGATTACTGAAACAGGGTGGGCAGTATGCGGAGTTGTACAACACATATTTCAGGCATCAGAGTTTGGCGTATATCGAGGAGATGAAGGAGATGGTGATGAAGTAGACAGGTAACAGGTATACAGGGTTGAGGGAAGGTGATCTTCTGTCAGAGATAACGCAGATCGGAGACTGTATGCCAGCGGAATAATCTCGTCCGATATTGATACTTGAGGCACAAACTTTCAATAAGGTTTCCGGCAGATTATGACTTTCGGTCGAGATATGCCGACTCCCTCCATTGGCGCATGCCGCGAGGCATTTTTCCCTTTTCGCCGCATCAATCCCTAATTCGTTTGGTTTTGCTGCTTTTTGAATTTTGGTGCGCATGTGTCTTATAATT
>JAYRVQ010000598.1:0-1800 GCA_041918465.1 Anaerolineales bacterium | reverse complement strand
TCCGCCGCGGCGCGGCTGATGTAATGATCGCGGGTGCCGCGGAAGCGTCCATTGTTTCTGTCGCGATTGCGGGCATGAACGTGATGGGCGCGCTGTCCACTCGTAACGACGCGCCCGAAAAAGCCTCGCGTCCGTTTGACAAAGACCGCGACGGATTCCTGATGGGGGAGGGTGGGGCCATTCTCATCCTCGAATCCCTCGAACATGCCCAGGCGCGCGGCGCGGACATTCTCTGCGAGTTTAGCGGCTATGGCACCTCCGACGATGCGCATCACATCTCGGCTCCTGCTGAGGACGGCGCGGGTGCGGCCCTGTCCATGCGTCTTGCATTGGAAAACGCAGGACTCGGCGTGACCGACATCGGCTATATCAATGCGCACGGGACGTCCACCACGCTGAACGACAAGGGCGAAACCGCTGCCATCAAAACAGTTTTTGGGGAACAGGCCTATAAGATTCCTGTTTCTTCCACCAAGTCGATGACGGGTCATCTGCTCGGCGCTTCGGGAACACTGGAGGCAGTCGTCTGCGCGCAAATCATCCGTGAGAACATTCTGCCGCCAACCATCAACTACGAGACGCCCGATCCTGTCTGTGATTTGGATTATGTCCCTAATCAGGCACGGACGGCCAGTCCGAAGCATGTCATGTCAAATTCGTTTGGATTTGGCGGGCATAACGCCACGCTGATCCTGTCCCGTTTCGAGGATTGAGGCCCGAATGCCTTACGCTCACATCACCGGTTGGGGGATGTCTGTCCCCGAGCCTGTGTTGACGAATAACGACCTCGCCAAAATTGTTGACACCAGCGACGAGTGGATCCGCGAGCGAACGGGGATCCGCGAACGCCGCATCGCGCGGGACAATGAGTTTCCGTCCACGCTGGGGACGCGAGCCGCGCTCAAAGCTTTATCGGCCGCCAATCTCAAACCGACGGAACTTGACCTGATCATCTGTACCTCGTCCTCGCCGGAATATATTTTTCCCGCCACAGCCTGTCTTATTCAGGATCAAATCGGCGCGACCAAAGCAGGCGCATTTGACTTACTGGCCGCTTGCACAGGATTCATTTACGCGATGAACATGGCCGCGCAATCCATTCGTAGTGGGGCGATCAAGAACGCATTGGTGATCGGCACGGAGACGCTTTCGCGGTTCATCAACTGGGAAGATCGCAATACCTGCATTTTGTTTGGAGATGGCGCAGGCGCGTTTGTACTTCAAGCCAGTGATCAACCCGGTGGCGTTCTCTCGGCTGTCATGCACTCAGACGGCTCTGGCGGTAACCTGCTTTCTTTACCCGCGGGCGGGAGTCGCCATCCGGCCACCGAGGCAACCATTCGCGAAGGTTTGCATTACATCTACATGGATGGCAAGGAAGTCTTCCGCTTTGCCACCAAAGTCATGGCGCAATCCACCGAAGAAGTATTGAAGTCGGCTGGTCTTACCAAAGACGATGTGAAGGTAATTATTCCGCATCAGGCCAACTCGCGCATCATCGAGGCCGCGGCGCGCGGACTGAAATTGCCGATGAATCGTTTTGTTGTGAATGTGGATCGGTATGGAAATACCTCCACTGCATCCATTCCGATTGCTACCGTTGAGGCGGTTGAAAAGGGACGCGTCCAGGCTGGGGACAAGGTTGTCTTTGTCGGTTTTGGCGCAGGACTCACCTGGGGCGCGCTCGTCGCTGAGTGGACAGGACCGCTTCCCTCGCCGCGCAAGGTCAATATTGGCCGCGACCGGCTGTGGGGACGCGTCCGCTCCATCCTTCATCGTATCGAGCGCTTTCTTGAGAGT
>JAYRVQ010000597.1:0-5230 GCA_041918465.1 Anaerolineales bacterium | reverse complement strand
GAACGCGCCCGAGGGGAGGCGTACTCACTTAAGTAGAGCGCGGCTGAAAGTCCGAGAGGAAGCGAAACGAGCATGGCGATGCCGCTCGTGACGAGAGTTGATGTCACCAGCGGCCAGATCCCGAATTGTCCGATCCCGGGCTGCCATTTTGTCCCGCCGAAGAATTTAGCGAAGGTCACATCGGGAGAGCCAAAGAACAGCCAGGCTTCCTTGCCAAGTTCGTAGACGATGGCAAGCGTGGTGAAGATGGACAAAATCCCCGCGAGGAACAGCAGGGCTTGGATGGCGCTTTCGCCGAGGCGCGGTTTCTTGCGGAGGTCAAGGGTGCGATTCATAACGAATGGAAACCTGACATGTCTCCATAGAAGTCCGATGGACTCGCGCCGCTGTCCACGCATGGTTCACGATGACAACGGCGCGAATGAGACATGTCAGGTTTTTTGGTTAGAGGCCGAGCGCTTCCATCCACGCGGCGAGGGCGGCTTCGAGGTCCGCGGCGGGAGCGGGGAAGTAGCCAACGTCCACAATGTTGTCGTTGACGTTAGTCAGATAGAAGTAGATGAACGCGGCCACCTGCGGCTTCTCCTGCATGATCTTCGCGTCGGAGTAGATGAAGAGCGGGCGGGCAAGCGGATAGGTGCCATCATCCACAGATGCCTGATTGGGTTCCACATCGTCAATGGCCAGGGCTTTCAAAGCACCCTGATTTTCGACATAGTAGGCAAAGCCAAAGTAACCAATGGCGTAGGGACTGCCTTCCACACCCTGAACAAGCACGTTGTCATCTTCACTGAACTGCGCGCCTTCCAGACCGAGCAGGGCTTCCTCACCCAGCGCGACATCGGCTTTGCCATCCGCGTTCGGGGTCAGCGGGGCGACGACGGCTTCCACGAAATAATCGAAGGTGCCGCTATCCGCGCCAGGGCTGTAGACGAGGATCGCTTCCGCGGGGTACGCAGGATCAACCTGATCCCAGGTGGTATATTCGCCAATGAAAATTTTGCCGAGTTGTTCCTTGGTCAGGGCGGAGACGAAATCATTCGATGAACTCACCACAACAGCCAGCGCGTCGGTTCCAACGCGGAACTCGATGGGCGTGCGGCCAAGGGCGGCGCAAGCTTCCACTTCGCTGTCCTTGATGGCGCGCGAAGCATTGGAGACATCGGTCTCACCCGTCTTGCAGAAGCGCTCGAAACCAGCGCCCGAACCGATGCTGTCCACGGTAATGTTGCCCGTGTAGCCTTCCTGCTGGAAGAGTTCGGCCATGCGCTCAGACAGGGGGAAGACGGTGGATGAACCAGCGGTGATGATGTCACCCGAAACGGCGTCGGGGAGGTATATCGCCATCGGGTCTTCCGTCGGGACAGCGGTTGGCTCGACAACAGGCAACTCAGTCGCTGTCGGCTCGGGTGCGGGAGTGGAAGTCTCCGCGGGGGCGCACGCGGCCAGGACGAGAGTCAGGGCCAGAAGCGCAAAGATCAACGAACGAACAGATTTGGTCATTTCTAATTTCTCCTTTGATTTTTTCAACGCTGGTGATGGTATCAGCCCGCTTTTAATGGCAAGGGAAGAACAGGTTAACATCTGGTAAACAAATGCCCCCCTGTCCTGCGAACATCCCCCCATTTTCGCCGCGTTATTTGTCAATTTGATGGTATTCCAGGCGAAAATGGGGGGACAGAGGGGGGTAACAAAATCTCCCGCCGTTATCCTGGCGGGAGATTGAAAGCAACGAGAAAGTCGCGTTACGGATTGAATTCCTGTAAATTCCAGTTATTCAGGTCGCTCAACGTACGGTAGGCAGTCAGGTCCAGTTGCAAGGGCGTGACGGAAACATAGCCCTCGGCCAGCGCGCCTACATCCGTGCCGCGCTCGGGGACGCCTGTCGGCGCGTCGCCGCCGATCCAATAGTAGAAACGGCCGCGCGGGTCTTTGACTTCGTCGAGGCGGTTGTGGTAAACGCGCAATCCCTGACGGGTCATCAGGAAACCTTTGATCTTGTCCGCAGGCAGGTACGGCACATTGACATTGAGCAGGGTCTCGGGCGCAATGCCTGCTTCCATTACACGCTGGACAACCATGTGAGCGGCACGCGCCGCGCCCTGATAATCCAATTCACCAACTTGATTCTCGAACACTTCGAGCGAGACCGCCACACCCGGCACGCCCATAATGACGGCTTCCATCGCGGCCGTGACCGTGCCAGAATAGGTCACATCGTGGCCGAGATTGGCGCCCACGTTGATGCCCGAAACGACCAGGTCTATCTTTTCCTTGAAATAACCGAGAATACCGAGCGAGACACAATCGCTGGGCGCGCCATCGCTGGCGAAGGCGGTCGAACCGTCTGCAAGGCGATACTCCTTCACGCGCAGGGCGCGGTCAAGGGTCTTCACATGTCCCCCACCCGACCAGTTTCTGTCAGGCGCGAGGATGCTCACCTTGCCGAGTTTGCGCATTTCCTGCGCGAGCGCGAGAAGTCCAGGCGCGAGCACGCCATCATCATTGGTGACAAGAATATGTTTTTCCATGAATTAAGTTTATCCGTAAATCGCCCCAGCGTCTACTGCGTCACCATCGTCAGGCGAGTGAATAGACTGCCGACGTAATTAACCGCCCAACTTCCGATGATGCGGATGGTGTTCCATTCCTTCTGACGGCGGATATTCGTCTGCCCGCTTCGCAACGCGGACAGGAGATCTGCCGCGCCCATCCCCGCGAATTCCGTCGCCCCTAGGCCGATGGCATCCAACACGTGCGCGTCGCTGTTGCCCACAGACGTCAGATGCAAGTGGCTGGTTAACAGGCGCGCCGTGGCAATACCGACCCTGTCCAGCGCGGTGGCGTTATAGGCCTCGATGCCAATCAACGTCTCCGCCACTTTTGGGTTTCTCAAAGCCCTGGCAATCGCGGACACGCTCAGGCTCTTCATCCCTAGCCCGCCCGCGGTCGGATGCGGCGCGATGCAAACTCCGCCGAGTTCTCGCACTCTCAAAACCGTCTCCACCAGCGAGAGTCCCTTCGGGACGATTTCCGTCACGAACAACGCCAGCAGGTCGCCTTCCGCGGTGGTGATCTCGATACCAGGAATGACATCCACGCCAAAGTGATGCGCCAGTTCCAAGGCTTCCAACGCACCTGCGATCTCATCGTGGTCGGTGATGGCGATCACGTTCAAACCAACTTTGTGAGCGCGGCGCAAAACATCGGGCACGGTGGCTGTGCCATCGTAACTGTAAATGGTGTGCAAATGCAAATCAGCAAGTCCCATTGGTTTCTCCATTCCCCGCTAGCATAGCAGACACCTGTTAATACCCCGTCAAAATGAAGTGAAGATTTTGTGATGATCTGATTAACAAAACTACCCGCCTCGCGGCGGGTAGCGGCCTGTCGGCCAAAGAGGAGGAGAGGAAGATGAGACTAAAGTTTGTGATTGCGGGTGAAGTCACGACGCTTCTGGCGAACGTCCACACCAAAAACAACAAACATTGCAAGCAGGGCCAAAGCGAGAAAAAGTGTCATTCGAACTCCGTTTATCTGTTCCCATCATACCCCCAACTTGTGAAGATGCACTTAAGAAGTAGTTAACATCTGGTGAACATTTTTGCAAAGTCTATGCGCTGGGAATTGAAAAGAAAAACACGCTCCCCTCGCCCTCGCGGCTCTGCACCCAAATTCGCCCGCCATGCGCCTCCACGATATGCTTCGCGATCGAAAGTCCCAGCCCCGTCCCGCTCCCCGCGCGAGACCTGTCCACGCGGTAAAAACGCTCGAAGATGCGCGGCAGGTCGTCCGATGGGATTCCGACTCCCGTATCGCGCACCGCGAACACGACCGCGTCATCTTCTTCGACAGCCGACAATGTGACCAAGCCGCCGCGCCGCGTGAACTTGACCGCGTTGTGGATGAGGTTAACCAGCACCTGCTCGAGCCGCGTCGCATCTCCCTCGACGTTTGGCAGGGTCGCCGTTTCGACGATCAACTCCACGCCCGCGCGCTCGGCCTGAACGCGCATCCGTTCCGCGGCAGATTTCAAGACCGCGAGCGGCTCCACTTTTCGCAAAACGAGTTCAATTTGCCCCGACTCAATTTTCGACAGGTCAAGCAGTTCCTGCGCCATTTGCGTCAGCGCGTCCACTTCGGTGTTGATTCGGCTGAGGAAACGCGGACCAGCCTCGAGGTCCGCGAGTGCGCCGCCTTGCAGGGTTTCGGTCAATGCTTTGAGCGAGGCGAGCGGAGTCCGTAATTCGTGCGAGAGGTTGCTGATGAAATCGCGGCGGACAGTCTCCAGTTTGCGGACGCGGGTCAAGTCCTGCACGAGCAGGAGCGTACCGCCGCGCGTGTCACGGTCGGGGACGACGATCAGTTGCAGGAATTGGCGGCTGGCGGGCACTTCCACCGACTCGGTCTGCAGATCGTCGGTTTCGCGGCAACGACGCCACGCGTCAGCCAGTTGGTGGTGCCGGATGGCCTCCACAACCGAACGTCCCGCGAGAGGCGAGCCGAAGAGTTTTTCCGCGGCGGGATTCGAAAATTGCACGCGTCCGTCCGCGTCTGCGATGAGAACACCGTCGGTGAGTTGGTCGAGGATGGCGGAGAGTTTGGCGCGCTCCGCGTTTGTTGTTGAAAGTTGAATGTTGAAAGTTGAACGTTGGATATTCAGCGCGCTGGCGAGTTTCCCCAGTTCGCGTGAAGATTCAGACAGTTCTTCACTACGTTCGATCTGCCCCGTCAGTTCACGCGCTGCGAGGCGGAGGCGAAAATACCGCCAAGCGAACCAGCCCGCGATACAAAGGCCAACAGCAAGCCCGACAAAGAACGCGCTGTTCATCTAACTTTCAACCTGTTAACCTTCAAACCTGTATCCTCCCCCCCTTACCGTGACAATGCGCGTCGGGTTGGCGGCATCGGTTTCGATCTTCTGTCTCAGCCATCTTACGTGGACGTCCACCGTGCGGCTGTCGCCGATGTAGTCCCAGCCCCAGACGCGCTCGAGGATAAATTCGCGTGAGAGCATCTGGCTTTTGTGCTCGGCGAAGAAGAGCAGTAATTCGTACTCCTTTGGCTTCATCGCCAGCACTTCATTTTTAAGTTTTACTTCGCGGCGGGTGAGGTTGATCGAGAGTTCGCCAAAGGTCAGCGTTGCGTGCGCGGTCGGCTCGGTTGTTTTACCAAATTCTTCACGAAGCTGACGCGCGCGGCGCAATTGAGATTTGACACGCGCCACAAG
>JAYRVQ010000596.1:0-2999 GCA_041918465.1 Anaerolineales bacterium | reverse complement strand
GGCGTCGCAGCGTGACAAAATTTTGCGCACATCCGCGGCCACGGATTTCATGCCGAGTTCAGCTACGTCTGCGGCGGTGTAGACGTGCATCGCGCCGCGTTCGATCAGTTCGATCTCCTGTTCCTCCCACGAGCGCAAACCCACAAGACAGACATTCTGTTGTTTAATGCCAAATTCCAGTCCGCGGCGCAGGACGCAGGCATGGGAGAGACGCGAGCCGTCGAATTCATCGCACAAGTCGGGATGCGCGTCCACCCACAGCAGGCCGAGGCGTTGACCCGCGAAGCGCTGGCATTGTCCCTGAAAAATGGGAATCGTCACCGAATGGTCGCCGCCGAGCAGGATGGGGATATTCGGGAGATTCGCCACTTTATCGGCGACCCGCTCAAAGTCCGGAATGATGCGAGAGATGGAGATGTCACCCGCATCGCAGATGGTCATCCCCTCCAGCCGCGTGCGGTCCTCGCTGAAAGGCGTCACATGCTGGGACCAGAAGCGGATGCGTTCAGATGCGAGGGCCGCGCCTTTACGCGCGCTGGCCAATCCGTCGAATGGAATCCCCAAAACGGTGAAATCGGTCTGGTTGGGCGTTGCGCCTGGAACGTGCAGGTCACCCCAGAGATTGTGCGTGCCTTCGATGGGCATGAGGGCCTCCGGCGGTTAGGTTTCGAGCGGATAGAAGCATAGGCCGGCTGTGCCCGGCCCGGTGTGGACGGCCAGCGCAGGCGAGAGTTCCGCAAAGAACGATTCGACCACATCGACTTTCGATTCAACCAACTCTTTGATCTTTTCCACTTCCTGCCGCGCGCCTGCATGAACATAGGCCACTTTGCCCTTGCCTTTTCCAACAGTCTCCGCGACCATGTCTGCCATGGCGGTATAGGCCTGCAAGTGGCTGTGGGCTTTTCCGAGCGCCACGATGACGCCATCCTTCATGCCGATCAGCGGTTTGATGTGCAGGAGGGAGCCGACCAGATGTTGTGCCTTTCCAATGCGCCCTCCCATGTAGAGATATTTGAGTGTGTCGGCAGTCTGGATCATTTGGGTGAGGGGAATCATCCGTTTGACGCGCGCCAGGATCTCGTCCAGACTGAGACCTGACAATGCGGCGCGCGCCGCCTCAATTACCATCCAGCCCTGACAGAGCGAAACGTTGCGCGTGTCCACCACTTCGATGCGCGCTTCGGGTATCTCGTCGTGCAGGCTATCGCGGGCAATGGTCGCGGCCTGATAGGCGCCGCTTCCATTGGCGGTCATATGGAGGGAGAGAATGTTTCGGAGGCCGCGCCGGATCAAGGTCCGGTATGATTCGACATAGTCGCCCGGGCCGGGGCTGGCAGTGGTTGGCAGGTTGGGGGTGGTCATCAGCCAGCGGAGGAATTCATCCCTCTGAATTGTGACCAGGTCGCGCAGTACTTCCTGTCCGCGATGGATGTAGTAGGCGACGGTGTGGATTTCCAGTTCCTCCAGCATGGATTCCGGGATGCTGGCGGTGCTATCGGTGACAATGGCTACTTGTGACATTGTGCCTCGCTTCACGTTCTTAGTTCTATTGTACTCTTCTTATGCGAAGTCGGCTCGGCTACAATGACATTGACCCGCTTTCGGTTTGCTTTTACAATGCTTGCATGCACTTGAAATGCGCAGGTTTTTTCCGTCCCGATCACGACCCTCCGCAGGCGTTTTTCGCGTCCATCCCATCTTATTCGTTTCCTAATTAACCCTTTCGGAGAAGAACATGCCTACTCCCTTTGTTTCCAAACGTGCATCCATCTATGCAGACGTTCCCGATGAAAAATGGAACGACTGGCGCTGGCAGTTGAGCCATCGTCTCAATACTGTCGAAGAAATCGAAAAAGTCATCCCGCTGACCGAGTCTGAACGCAAGGCGCTCCAGGCGCAGGGACTTTTCCGCGTGGAAGTGACACCCTATTTTATTTCGCTGATTGACCCGACTGATCCCGACGACCCGACCCGACGACAGATCATCCCGCGCTCGGAGGAAATGCAAGCCTTCACCGCCATGATGGAGGACTCGCTGGCCGAAGATCGCCACTCTCCCGTGCCGGGGCTGGTTCACCGGTATCCTGACAGGGTGCTCATGCTGGTAACGACCCAGTGCGCGTCGTACTGCCGTTATTGCACGCGCTCGCGCATCGTTGGCGATCCCGGCCAGACCTTCTCGCAAGCCGAGTTCGACATGCAGATCGAATATCTCAAGCGCACGCCGCAGGTGCGAGACGTGTTACTCTCTGGCGGCGATCCGCTGGTGCTGGCCCCCAAAATTCTGGAGCAGATCCTCACCCGCCTGCGCGAGATTCCCCACATCGAGATAGTCCGCATCGGTTCGCGTGTCCCGGTCTTTATGCCGATGCGTGTCACGCAGGAATTGTGTGATATGCTATCCAAGTATCACCCGTTGTGGCTCAATATCCACGTCAACCATTCCAACGAGATCAGTTTGGAACTGGAACAAGCCTGTGACCGTTTAACTAAGGCAGGCATTCCACTCGGCAACCAATCTGTTTTGCTGGCTGGCGTGAATGACAATGTTCACATCCAGCGCAAACTGGTACATGACCTGGTGCGTATCCGTGTCCGCCCATATTATCTTTACCAGTGTGACCTTGTTGAAGGCGCGGGTCACTTCCGCACACCAGTGGCAAAAGGCATTGAGATCATGGAAGGTCTGCGCGGACATACCTCTGGATATGCCGTGCCGCAATACATCATCGACGCGCCGGGCGGCGGCGGCAAGATCCCCGTCATGCCCAACTACCTGTTGAGCATGTCGGATCACAAGATCATCCTGCGCAATTATGAAGGCTACGTCACCACTTACGAGGAGCCAACCGATTATGTCCCAAGCGACGCGGCCAAGTTCAAAGGTCTCAAACGGCCGGAACCGGGTCAGACCGGCATTCATGGTTTGCTGGAAGGCGACCAGATGTTCATCAAGCCCGAAGGCTTTGATCAAATGCACGACCGTAACGGCATCC
>JAYRVQ010000595.1:0-1602 GCA_041918465.1 Anaerolineales bacterium | reverse complement strand
GGCGGGGAGACGACGCGCACGTAGAAGTTTTCCAGCGTCTCCACGTCACCGACGATGCGCGCCAGCAGGTCGCCCGCGCGGAATTCCATCAGGCGGGCGGGGGCGAGGGGTTCGAGTTTTTCGTAGAACCAGACGCGCAGGCGGGAGAGGAGGCGGAAGGTGACGTCGTGTGAGACGAGGCGTTCGGCGTAGCGGAGCAGGCCGCGCGCGATGCCGAAGAAGCGCGTGCCCACCACGGCCACGCCCAAATCCGCGACGGAGGTGGCAATGGCGGCAGTGGAGATGAGCCAGGCCGAGGTGCCCATGAGCGCCACGCTCGCGCCGATGGTCCCCGCGCCGATGAGGACGGACAGCGCGACGAGGTGCCAGTTGCCGTTAAGAAAACGAAGCAGACGCTGGATTGTGGATGGTTGTTTTGTTGAAGATTGGGATGTGGTTGAAGATTGGGATGTGGTTGAAGATTGAACGTTGAAGGTTGAAGGTTGCTGATGGTTTGGCGACGGAGGGTCTTCGACTTTCAACTTTTCACTTTCCACTTTCCACTCATAGGTCTTCACCATGCTCGCATACATGCCATTATTTGCAAGCAGTTCGCGGTGGGTGCCTTGTTCGATGATTTGGCCTTCGTTGAGGACAATGATCTGGTCGGCTTGGAAAATGGTGTTGAGGCGGTGTGCGATGGTGAGCGTGGTGCGGCCTTGCATCAGTTGTCGCGTGGACTCTTCGAGCAGGGCCTCGGTCTCGGGGTCGAGGCTGGAAGTGGGTTCGTCGAGGATCAGCAGCGGCGCGTCTTTGAGGAAGGCGCGTGCCAGGGCGAGACGCTGCGCCTGTCCGCTGGAGAGACGCGCGCCGCCTTCGCCGATGACGGTCTCGTATTTTTGCGGCAGCGATTCGATGAAGTCATGCAGGCGCGCGGCTTGCGCGGCGGCGGTCACTTCGGCGTCGGTCGCGTCTGCTTTGCCGAGGCGGATGTTGGCCGCGATGGTGTCGTGGAAGAGGTGGGGGCGTTGAGGGACCCAGGAAATGGAAGGAATTAGGAATTGGGAATTAGGAATTAGGAATTGGGGATTACGTGGTGCGTGTTCCGTGTTTCCTTGTTTACCTGTGTACGTGTCTACTTGTGTACGGATTTCTCCCGACGATGGCTGGATAAATCCCAACAGCAAATTCACCAGCGTGGATTTCCCCGCGCCTGTCTTGCCGACGAGAGCCGTTGAAGTCCCAGGTCGAATGTCGAAGGTCACGCTTTGGAGGGCGGGAGTGGATTCGCCTGGGTAAGTGTAAGAGACATTTGATAATTCGATACTCGATAATTTGGCATTTGTATTTCGAATATCGTTTTCCGAATATCGAGTATCGGAAATGGGTGTGTCGAGTATTTCATAAATCCGCTTTGCCGCTGTTGTCCCCGACATCCCCGCGTGGAATCTCGCGCCGAGGGCGCGCAGGGGCATGTAAAATTCGGGAGCCAGCACGAGTAGGAAGAGCGCAGGCTGAAACTCCATTCGGCTGTAAAGCAGGCGGAATCCGATCTCCACGGCGATGATGGCGGTGCTGAGGGTGGCTAGTAGTTCGAGCGCAAGCGCGGATAAAAACGTAATG
>JAYRVQ010000594.1:0-4147 GCA_041918465.1 Anaerolineales bacterium | reverse complement strand
TCCCGTCCGCGACCCCGTACGCGAACGATACGCGTGGAGAGTCTGGCCTGCGGTGAATGGGGAAGTCCTCCAATCGGTGAGTCCTGTTTTTCTGGGGACGCACGATTTCGCGGCTTTCGGTTCGCCGATGACGCGGGGAGGCTCCACCGTTCGAACGGTCTCGCTTTCAGCGTGGACTGAGTCTGATGGTGAGTGGCAGTTCCAGGTCCGGGCGGATGCGTTTCTTTATCGCATGGTGCGGCGTCTGGTATTTGTCCAGATCGCTGTAGCGCAGGGACGTCTGTCTGTTGAAGAAATCCAAAAGACAATTGAGAATCAGATTCGCCTGCCCTCGGGATTGGCTCCTGCGCACGGGCTGAGTCTGGTGGAAGTAACGTATAACGATCAATACTGAAAACCGAACTGTAAGTGGAGTAGCGATGTTCAAATCATATTATCCAAAAGAGAGCGAGATCGAGCGCAAGTGGTTTGTGGTGGATGCGACCGGGCAAAACCTGGGACGCATGGCCACCCGCATCGCGCACGTTCTACTTGGCAAGCACAAACCCACCTTCACGCCCGGCGTGGAAATGGGCGATTACGTGGTGGTGGTGAATGCGGGCAACGTGGCTGTGACCGGCCCGCGCACGCACAGCCGCCTGGACACCAAGATGTATCATCACCATTCGGGTTATCCCGGTGGCTTGAAGACCATCACCCTGCGCGACCAGTTGAAGAAACGCCCTGACCGCGCCATCCGCGCCGCTGTGTGGGGCATGTTGCCGCACAACCGCAGAGGCCGCTCCCTGCTCAAGCGCCTGAAGATCTACGCTGAATCCGAGCACCCGCATACGATGCAAAAGGTCGAGCCTCTGGCTTAGGAAAGGAATTAGACTATGTCTGTGCAATATTATGAAGGCATTGGCCGCCGCAAGGAAAGCACCGCCCGCGTCCGGTTGATGAGCGGTTCGGGCAAATTCACCGTCAACGAGAAGGAAGCAGAAGCCTACTTCACCCGCCTCGGTGATCTGCAAGCCATCCTCGCGCCGCTGGCCTCGGTGGGACAGAATCCCGCCACTTACGACATCACCGTCAAAGTGGAAGGCGGCGGTGTCACCGGTCAGACCTCGGCAGTGCAGTTGGGCATGGCCCGCGCCCTCGTCAAGATCAACGCCGACTGGAACTCTGCCATGCGCAAAGGCGGCTATCTGACTCGCGATGCCCGCATCAAGGAACGCAAGAAGCCAGGTCTCAAGCGCGCTCGCAAGGCTCCCACCTACACCAAGCGTTAATCGGTGTCAGGTGTCACGTGTCAAGTTTCACGTGATGAACTAACTTGTAGACGTAATGCGTGGCAAATGTTGCGCATTACGTTTTACGTTTAATAGGATGAATTATGGACTTCTCCCTTATCGCTTCGACACTCGACACGCTTCGCATCCCTCCGACCTCGCGGCTGGTTCTCCTCGATGCGCGGACCCTGGCTGACGCGCACGTGCCGCCCTTCCCGTCTGAATTCCCCGCGCTGTTGACGGGAGTGGACTCGACTGAGTTGGCCGCACACATCCGCGATGTGTTGTTGACGGTGTACCCGCGCGAGCATGAGGTTAGCCTGTTTGAAGGTCACATGTTGAAAGTTGAAAGTCTCGAAAACCTTCAACCTTCGATATTCAACTTTCAAACTTCAACTTGCCTTTACATCCCCGCGTTGACGGAGGGAACCGCTTTCGAGTCCTTCCATGAAATTGTCGCGCATCTGCGCGCTCCGAACGGCTGTCCGTGGGATAGGGAGCAAACGCATCAGTCCCTGCGGACGCATTTACTGGAAGAATCGTACGAAGCGTTGGAAGCCATCGATTCGGGCAATTTCGCCTCCATGCGCGAGGAATTTGGCGACCTGTTGTTGCAGATCGTCTTGAACGCGCAGATCGCCAGCGAGGCGGGTCACTTCACGATGTCGGACGTGGTGAAGGGCATCCACGAGAAGATCGTGCGGCGTCAT
Organism: Anaerolineales bacterium; assembly: GCA_041918465.1. GTDB lineage: Bacteria > Chloroflexota > Anaerolineae > Anaerolineales > Villigracilaceae > Denitrolinea. The sequence goes on along the minus strand of JAYRVQ010000594.1, from coordinate 2,166 downwards.
CCGCACGTGTTTGGGGATTTGGAATTGAAGGATGTGGATGGGGTTTTGCAGAATTGGGAGCGTTTGAAGGAAAAGGAGAGAAGCGAAAAGGGAGAAGAAAGAAGAAAGAAGAAAGAAGGCTTGTTGGACGGCGTGCCTTTATCTCTGCCTGCGTTGACTCAGGCGCAGGAATATCAGGATCGCGCCGCGCGAGTGGGATTTGACTGGCCTGAGATCGAAGGCGTGTTGGATAAGGTGCGCGAGGAAATTGAAGAGATCAAGCAGGCGGAAAACCAGGAGCAGGTCGCGGCGGAATTGGGCGATTTGTTTTTTGTGCTTGTGAATCTGGCGCGCTGGAAGAAAGTGGACGCCGAGTCCGCGCTGAGGGAGACGAATTTGAAATTCAAGAAGCGTTTTGGGTATGTGGAGCAGGGCGCAAAAGGACAGGGACGCAGTTTATCCGATATGACGCTGGAGGAGATGGACGCGTTGTGGAATGAGGCGAAGAAGCAGGGAATCTAAATGTGTTTTGAGCGTCTCCCACTGTGATTCTGTCAACTGTAAAAAAGGTCTGGTTTGGAATTCGTTTGCGATTCGCGAGTTACCGCCCAACAGATTGGCTCAACGGCAGTTGCGGGACTCCTTCTCGTCTTAATTCACCGGCCTTAGGTTTTCAATTACTTTAATATCAACCCACCAAATATCTCTGCGTAGGGAGAAGAACAAGTACTTTCCATCCGGGGATACGTAAGCTCCTCCAGCCTGACGATCAAAGCCATGTTCCGTCAAATCGATCGCATCTCCCCAGGTGCCGTCCACATTTTTAAAACTGACGTATAAATACTGTCCGCCATTAACATCGAAAAGGAGATAACTTCCATCGGGGGCTATGCAAGGGTGTGCCTGACTTCCCAGGCGAGTCTGTATGGGTAACTTTTCATAATTTGTAAAAAGGCCATCGTTAACTGTAACTTTAGCCAAATATGTCATCCCGTATGTATGTTGGGACATGTCAGTTGTATACAATTGACCGTCCCGGCTTGAGCTTAAAAACATTCCCTGTCCGGCATATTTTGGTTCCGACCAGCCATTTGGCGTTCTTTCGACAAAGAAATAGGCCGGAAACTCAGGTTGTCCCGGGGGAACCGGATGTTTCCACATAAAGTATAGTTTTTTATTATCAAAGGTCAGGTGAGGCTCTGAAGCTCCATACTCCCCGGTGAATGCAAGTTGTTCAGGAGTTGTCCAGTTTCCATCTACAATTTTGCTGAATAAAATCCTGCCTTCCTGTAAATTTTCATAGAACCTGTAAAAATAATATTCGCTACCGTCTGGGGAAAACGTACCCGAATATTCGAAATCGGAGCCGGAAACGATTCCCGGGGCAAATACTTCAGGTTCCATTCCGGGAGGTCTTTGGCTTAGATAGTGGGGACTATTCACCTGGGATGTGGCGGTGGGTGGAATGGATGTCGGTGCGGGAGCGGCCGTGGGGTTGGTGTTTCCACAACCGTTCAGAACGATCAGCACAAACAAGGTTGAGATGGTGTTTCTGATGTGCTTGCGCATGGTTTTTCCCTTTCATTTTGTTGTCAGGGTACTCATGGGTCTGACGCCCAACGATTTGGATTTGTGGAACAGGGCGCAAAAGGGCAGGAACGGAGTCTCTCCGATATGACGCTGGACGAGATGGACGCGTTGTGGGAGGAGGCGAAACGGAAATGGATGTGAGTCATTTCGGGCGGCAGTTAGATTCTATCCCATCGCATCAATTGCCTGCTTAGCTTCCGCTAATCCGACATTGTAGATTTCGCGGTAAGCCTTGATGGCTTCAATCTTGTTGCCTTTCAGGAGTAGCGCGCGGACTTTGGAATTGACGGTTCGGACCGCGTCTTCATCCATGTATTCGATGTTCATCCTGTCGTAGAGGAATTTCAGCTTGTCTTCCAACTCTGCCACGCGTGCCTTGAGGGAATCAAAATCGTGTTGGTCCATGTTGTTTCCTTTCGTTATTCACAGCGGAATTTGGAAAGCGCTTCCTGCAACAGCGCCTCTGCGGTTCCATCCTGCGGGGTGTAGACTTTCCACGCGAAGGCGCGGTCGCCGCAAACCCATCCTGCCACGCCGCCGAACGGGAGCAGGGGCGATGCTGTCGTGGTGATCGGGCTGGACAGCACGTTCATGTTG
>JAYRVQ010000593.1:0-4057 GCA_041918465.1 Anaerolineales bacterium | reverse complement strand
GATGCCCTCATCTTTGAGATGACCAAGGCGCTGGCATTGCCGCAGAGCGAGCGCGCCAAATATTTGATTCATATGATTTTTGGGAAGGCGGCGCGGCGCTTCGCGGAACTTGGCGCGGGCCTCGACCGCGTGGTGGCAGAGGCTGGTGTGGCCGCGGGGGCGCGCTGGGCTTTGCCGCGTTTTGTTAAGAGTCACGCGGCGCGCGGCGCAGAGATTATCCCGCCCGATGGACCGCTGGTGATCGCGGCCAATCATCCCGCCTCGGTCGATTCGCTGGTTGTTTCCGCACACGTTGAGCGCCCCGATTACAAGATCATTGTCGGCGACATCCCGTTTTTCGAGAACCTGCCGCACCTCAGCCAGCACGCCATTTACGCGCCCGGTCCGCAAAATATGCATGGACGGATGCTCGTGATCCGCGAGGCCATCCGCCATTTAAAGGCTGGCGGCGCGTTGCTGATCTTCCCGCGCGGTGGAATTGAAGCCGACCCGGATTGGATGCCGAACCCCGAGGGTGAATTTGACAAATGGTCGCGCAGCCTGGAGATTTTCCTTGAGCGCGTCCCACAGACCCGCGTGCTGGTGACCATTGTAAGTGGCGTCATCCAGCGGACAGCGATGCGCAACCCGTTAACGTGGTTTCGCAAAAAACGTCCCGACCGACAGCGGCTGGCCTTCATCTACCAGATGATGCGACAAACACTGAGCGGGAAGGAACTCTTTGGGCTGACACCGCGCGTCACCTTTGGCGAAATCGTGAAGGGCGCGACAAACGCGCATGTGTTGGAGGATGTCAGCGCGGCTGCGCGGCGGACTCTGGAAAAACACATGGAATGGCAGGCGCAGTCCATCGGCTTGTAATGCCGCAAGAATCGGGTAGAATGGGGGGGCTTAAGTTCGGCTGGAGGCAGTTTTTTGACACGGTTTGACCAACGAGTTTCCCTGAAAATCGATCGCCCGCGCACATCCATTGTTGCGCACGGGGCGATTTTGTTTGTACTGGCCTGCATCATCAGCGAGTTGATCGCGCGTACACCGTTCGTGCAGGCGCAAATTCCCTATCAGGCCTACGGGACCAACCACACCCAACTGGAACTGCAACTTAATATTCTGGATAAATTTGTCCAGGAAAACGGCGCGCCGGATTGCTTCATCTTCGGCAGTTCGCAGGCTTTCCGCGAGGTGGACGCCATTGCCTTCGCCCAGGCATTCGAAGCCGCCAACGGGGAAAAAGTCACCTGTTACAACTTCGGCGTGACGGGTTCACAAATCTGGACAACCTCCATCCTGAACAAAATCCTGATCCAGAAATACCAGCCGAAACTGGTGGTGATCGGCACCAGTTTCCTCGACTATACAGAAGGCCGGGAGTTTCAAATTGACGAGCGGTTCATGCAAAACGAATGGCTCAAATACCAGACCGGTCAATTCACGATCAGCGGTTGGCTGACCGAACATTCCTACGCCTGGCGCGCCATTACACTATTTAGTTATTCCGCGCCGTATGGTCTGAGAATGGAAGAAGTCTTACGCGAGGCGCATAAATGGGATGGGGAAATTGCAGAAAGCGGATTCGCCCTGTCTGAGAAAGCTGTCAATCCAAACCTGCCGGTGGATACAGGCTTTGTAAAGAACCTTCAGTCAGAGTTTGGAAACTTTGGGGTCTCCGAGCGGAATTTGTCCGCGCTGGAGGAAACCATCGCCTTCAGCCAGGAAATGGGTACGCAAGTGCTGATCGCTGAAATGATCTATCACCCCGCCATGCTGGAACTGAAAGACGCATGGGGCAACCCACGCGCAGACAAAGAACAGACCCTGTCTTTTATAGACAAAGTCAACGCCCGCCTGCGCGGAATTGCAAGTGACCACAAAATCAACTTCATCGAAGCTGATCCAACTGTGACACTTCCGGAAACAGGCTGGTTCGATCTGTATCATCTGAATCGAATCGGAGCAGAAGTATTCAGCAATTGGCTGGGCGGACAGGTGCATCCGATCACAACAACCGGGCCTGTCAGCGCATCCCGCCAGTCTAAAACGCAAGCGAGTGAATCCGGTCAAATAACGATTCTCTCCATCAAATTCCTGGCTTTCGTTCTTATCACGCTGGCAATTTACTATCTCATGCCGGAACGCTGGCAAAATCTCATACTCCTGATTGCTTCATATTACTTTTACTCCACCTGGCTTCCCCACTATCCCATTCTGCTCCTTGCGCTGACAATTATCAACTATGGCTTTGGGCATTGGCTGTATAGAAGCACACGCACGAAACGCGCCGTTCTATGGACGGGCATCCTTTTTAATATTGCCTTCATGCTCTGGTTCCTGGTGGGCGCGGGAATAGTCAAACCGATGCTGGAGATCACGCTTGAGAACGCTGGAGACATCTTCCCTCTTCTCATCCTGCCCGTCGGCTTATCCTACTACACCCTCAACAGCATCTCATATCTCCTTGACATTAACCTGCGCCTCTCCAAGCCTGCAACAAATTTCGTGGACTTCGCGCTGTACCTGGCCTGGTTCCCCAAATTGATTTCCGGTCCACTTGAACGCGCGCGCAAGTTCCTGCCGCAACTGGCAGAAAAACAGACGGTGGATAACGAGACTCTCGCCCACGGCCTGACTCTCATCCTCGCCGGGCTTTTCCGCACCGCCATTCTCGGCGGCATGCTGACCCTTTTCCTGCCCGCCGTACCCCTGGGCGATCCCTCCGCTCACGGGACTCTCGTCCTGATCTGGGCATTGGTCACATACATGTTTTACCTGTATAACCAGTTTGCGGGTTATACTGACATCGTGCGCGGCGTCAGCGGATTATTTGGCATTCAACTCACCCGCAATTTCAACACTCCCTTTTTCTCGAAAGATTTCTCCGATTTCTGGCAACGCTGGCACATCAGTCTCTCACAGTGGCTGCGCGATTACGTTTACATGCCTCTCAGCCGCGCGTTCCTTCGCCGCAACCCAAGCCGCACCAACATCCCGAACCTGATCGTGCCCCCCCTCGTCACCATGCTCATCAGCGGTTTTTGGCACGGAGCAGACCTTAACCATCTTGTCTGGGGCGCATTGATGGGGTTGTTCATCCTCATCGAAAACGTCCGCATGTTGTTCCGTCCTGCGGTGGCCGAGGCGTCGATTCCGCTCTGGCGCAGAATCAGTTCCAGGGTCTGGTTGGTGGCGCTGATGACCGCGTCCACCATCCCCTTTGTGCTGGACTTGAAGCAGACGCAGACTTTCTTCGTTCAACTGGTCAAGGGCTGGGACGGGCAGATGTTCGACCTGCGCCCAATGGGAATCGTGGCCCTGTCCATGCTGATAGACTGGTTCCAGCATCGAAGTAACGATGAAGCCGTCTTCCGCAAATGGACGGCCCGTTCGCAATCCCTGTTGATCGCATTCATCCCGCTGGCGGTAATTATTATTGACCAACTTCAAAGCGCGCCACCCGTATTTGTCTATCCATAATAATCCAAGGAGGTCCACTCATGGATCGAAATGAAGTCCTGCAAAAAGTGCGGGCATTCACCCTGAAAGAATTGCTCAAAAATCCCGACTATGCCCTGAAAGATAATGAACCAATGTTTTCCAGCGGTTTGATCGACTCGTTCGCGATGGCGCAGGTGGGCGTTTTCATCGAGACCGAATTCAACCTGTACATCCCCGACCCCGAATTGACCGTTGAAAACATGGACACGGTGGAACAGATCACAGACAAGATTCTCGCGAGTCTCGCGGAACAATAGGCGGGAAACCCCATGGAATATCCTTTCATTAACCCCGTTGAAGTCCTGCAACGACGGGCGGCAGAGACTCCCAACCGGCTTTCGCACCTGCTCCTCGGTGCAAAAGAAGAGGAGAACGAGAGCCTGACCTATCAACAACTGGATCACGCCGTGCGCGAGACAGCGGCCTATCTGCAAAGCATTGCCGAGCCGGGACAGCGCGCCCTGCTGGTCTATCCCACCAGCCTGGAATTTGTTGTCTCCATGTTCGCCTGCATGTACGCGGGCATCGTCCCCATCCCCACCAACCCGCCGGGGTTGAACCGGTC
>JAYRVQ010000592.1:0-1711 GCA_041918465.1 Anaerolineales bacterium | reverse complement strand
ATAACGGCTCGATGACCGTCATTGCCCGCAAACTGTAGAGGCGGACCTGCGTGTCCGCCCGTTGTGTGTTCGCAACGCGTCTGCCCAAAGTGAGACATTCATGAAAACCGCCCTCTACCGCCAACATGGCGGACCCGAAGTGCTTGAATATACCGACTTCCCCACACCAGAACCCAAACCCGGGGAAGCCCTTGTCCGTCTCCACGCCGCTGCGCTCAACCGTATGGATGTGATGGTCCGTAACGGCTGGCCCGGTCTCAAACTTGAACTCCCTCACATCAACGGCGCGGACGGCGCAGGTGAGATCACAGCCCTGAGCGGAGCAACCGAAAGGGGCGCAGTCGAAGGGCTGGTTCTGCAAGTCGGCGACCGCGTTGCGATCAACGCCAATCTCGGTTGCGGACAATGCGACTACTGTCTCAGTGGCTGGGACAACATGTGCCGCAACTGGCATCTGCTTGGTGAAACTATTCGCGGCACATATGCGGAATACATCTGCCTCCCCATCCGACAGTTGTACAAACTGCCGGATGATTTCGACTTCCACGCGGCGGCCGCGGCCGCGCTCGTCTATCAGACCGCGTGGCACTCGCTCATCACGCGCGGATATCTGTCCGCGGGGGAGATGGTGCTCATTGTCGGCGCGGGGGGCGGAGTCAACACTGCCAGCGTGCAGGTCGCCAAATTTGGCGGCGCGCAGGTTATCGTTGTGGGCTCGGACGCGAAAAAACTCGCCGCGGCAGAATCCATCGGCGCAGACATCCTGATCGACCGCTCTAAAAACGAAGACTGGTCGAAGGCTGTCTTCACCGCCACGAATAAACGCGGCGTGGATGTGGTTGTGGACAATGTCGGCACAACGTTTATGCAATCGCTTCGTTGTCTGAAAAAAGGCGGACGGCTCCTCACCGTTGGCAACAGCGCCGCGCCGCGCTTCGAGATTGACAACCGCTTTGTATTCGCGAAGCACCTGTCCGTCTTTGGCTCGACGATGAGCAACCTGAAAGATTTCGCAACCGCAATGGATCTGGTGGTGGCAGGAAAATTGAAACCGATTCTCGACCAGACTTTTCCGCTCAAAGACGCGGCCGCCGCGCAGGAACGATTGTGGAAAGGTGAAAATTTTGGGAAGATCACACTGGAGATCGGGTAAGGATTTGCGGTTCATCGACTTGATGAGAAAATACAATTTCTCCCGCATCTTTGAGACTGCCCTTGTCGCCATCGTCATGGCGATTTATCTTTACGCGGCATTGTCCGAAGCGCACAACTTCGCCACCGAATGGTTCATCCGCGACGATGCCTTTTATTATTTCAAAGTCGCGCAGAATATCACCGAAGGCCACGGCGCCACCCTCGACAGAATCAATCCGTCGAACGGTTACCACCCGCTCTGGATGCTGGTCTGTATTCCGATCTTCGCGCTCGCCCGCTTCGACCTCGTCCTGCCTCTCCGCATACTCATCCTCGTCTCGGGCGCTATCAGCGCGGCAACGGGCGTCCTGCTCTTCCGCCTCGTCGGGCGAAATCTCTTCGCGCCCGCGGCTGTCTTCGCTGCCTCGTACTGGGCCTTCGACCGCCTTATTCACTACAATGTGACCATGTTCGGACTTGAGACCGGACTGACCGCGCTGACCATGACCGCATTCCTCCTGGCGCTCTCCAATCTCAAATCGAGCTCTCCCCTCTCCTCGCGTCAAGCCTGGACCCT
>JAYRVQ010000591.1:0-2616 GCA_041918465.1 Anaerolineales bacterium | reverse complement strand
CTTGTCCAACGGCGTGCGGCTCGTAGGTGTCGTCCGAATTGAGCCAGGCGAAAATCTGTCCCGACGCGCGCGCAAAACCTTTGTTGATGGCATCCGTCTGGCCGCGGTCCTTTTCGCTAACCCACCACGCGAGTTTGTCCGCGAATTTTTTGATCACATCTACCGCGCCGTCGGTCGAGCCGCCGTCCACGATGATGTATTCGATGCGCGGATAATCCTGCGCGAGCACAGACTGGATCGTGGCCTCGAGATAACGCGCCTGATTGAACGAAGGTGTCACAATTGAAACGGTGGGCAAGGGGACAGGTTTCATTAATCCCACTTCACGTCGGCGTAGTACAACTGCGCCACATCCTCGGTCAAATCACGGACGCGCGCGATTTCATCGGGTGACAATCGCTTCTTCCAATTTTCGAGATTGGCGCGGCTATCGAGTTTGACGGAGTGGACTTTTCGACGCGACAACTCGACAGGATTTTCACTGCTCGACGAGTTGCGGATCGTTTCCTGGACTTTGGCGGTGTACGCCAACCCGAGCGACTCATACGCCCGCGCGAAACCTGTCAGCGGGTCGCGGGACAGGTCTTCGTGGCGGAGGATGATCACAGACGGGAACCGCTCGCGGGTCGCGTGAACGACGCGGTAGACCATCCGCCAGAGAAGCGCGGATTGGCCGAGCACATCGTCGGCTGGCATTCGCTCCATGTCCCCGCGAAAGGGTTCGAGATGGTCGCGCATTAGCAGGGGCTGGTCGAGCAAGTCTTTGAAATCGAACGGCCAGTTGAGCCGCTTAAGACTGCTGGCAAAGCCCGCGGGATGTCGCACGGTGACAACGACACGACAACCGAGGCGCTCAATGAACCACGGAAGCGAGAAGACCGCGAAGGGATCCTTGAGTAGCGCAGGTTGATTTAAGATTTGGCCGCGCAGGAAGATGCCGAGGTCGCGTCCCATGCGGAGGAAGTCGCGGCGGGATTTTAGCGATTTAATTTCCGCGAGTAATCCATAACGGAGTGAGATCATTTTCTGAAACGCGGGGAGATATTCGCTTTCGTTTTCACGCGTGATGTACGCGTACCACTTGTGGACGGGCGCGCTCATCACCCCAGGCCGATGCAACACGTTGAGCGGCTCGCTGACGTAGGCAAATCCACCCGCGGCCAGCATCTTGCCGACCCAGGTGGTGCCTGTGCGGTGCGCGCCAGTAACGAGGAGAGATTGCTGGCTCATGGGCTGGGAATCTGTCCCTGTGGCGCGCTGAGGGTGTCCACGCCGTAGTAGATGGCCGCGCAATAATTGATCCAGTGTGAGGGACGCGTGTCGAGGTCTTTCACTTGCGCTATGCCGGGCAGTTGCCAGACGACAACATTCTTCTCGCCAGCGTCAGCCAGTTCGCGGATGCGCGCGTCGCGTGCATCCCATTGTGCGGCGCGTGTTTGATAATCGAGAATCAATGCGAGGTTATGACGCGTCATCCACAGCGGATAGAACGCGAAAAGCGCCAGTAGAACGACGGTCAACGCGGTTGTCCAGCGCGGGAGCGGCCAGCGCGCGGCCAGCAGTCCGAGCAGGCCGCCTTCGAGCAGGAGCGCGGCGACCAGCAAAACCTGCGCGGGGAAGCGGACGCGGTCCGCGGGATACGATTGTCCGTACGCGCTCGGCGCGAACGAGGCAACTACCAGCAGATAAGCAAGAATCGGGACGAGGATGAGTCCAAGCCACATTTTACGCGCGGACGGAGCGTCCATGCCGCCAGATTTTACGTAGGTATATCCGATCAGCGCGCCCGAACCCAGCGCGAATGCGGACGGTAATCTGAGCAGGCGCGCGGCCTCGCGTAGGAATTGCAGGCCGAACATCAGAGCGCGGAGAATAGCCTCTGGCAGAGTTGGCGTATTGGATGCTTCAAGCCGAAACGCGTTGGCTGGCGCGAGGAACATGCCAATCAGGGCGAGGAGCGCTCCCGCTATCGTAGCGGTGAGAAAGACCAGCGCGGCGCGGCGGGTTTGGCCTTTGTTCCAGATGAGATTCACAACCAGTGCGAGTCCGAGAATGGAAATATGAAGCGCACCCATTGTCTCGGAGAGTCCGCCGGTGAAGAACGCGCCGAAGAAGAGAAAGGTGATGGTTAACAATAAAACGCCGTTCTGAGCGGAGCCGCGAAGCGGCGCAGTCGAAGGACGATTTGCAGAGATGCGACTTCCGCGCAGAATTCCCGCGAAGATAAAAGAATAAATCACGATGGGCATGAAGTACGTCATCATGCCGGGACGCCAATAGACGGATTGGAACAGGTTTGCCGCTGAATAATATGAAACCAGCGCAACCAGTTCGGCCAACAGGAAACCGGTCAACAGTTCCCATCGAAGGCGCAACGCGCGCGCGATTTCATAGTACAGCCACGTCAATCCCACAAGCCATAGGATCATCATCGTCACGGAAAGCACGCCTGCACCGGGCGGCCCGAACAAGTCACTGGCGAACACCACAAACTGATTGGAAAAACGATTGGATGTGGTCGTGAATTTGTACAGGCCTGCCGTCAACGGGTCTGTGCCTGTCAGCCAGGCGGAGAAACAATAGTCGTCGCCAATGGGACGGGTGAACGCGCCAAGG
>JAYRVQ010000590.1:0-1820 GCA_041918465.1 Anaerolineales bacterium | reverse complement strand
GTTCAAATCATGCCCCAACTTTCTCTCGTCGTCCCCGTTTTTAACGAAGAGCAAAACCTGCCTCTTCTCCTCGACGCTGTCTGCGCGGTGCTCGAACCGCTGGCGCGTCCGTGGGAAGTTATTTTTGTGGACGATGGCTCGCGCGACCACAGCGCGTCCGTATTGGAGACGCTTTTTAAACGGGACCCGCTTCATGTCCGCGTGATCGAGTTCCGTCGCAACTTTGGTCAGACGGCCGCCATCGCGGCAGGCATCGATCATGCGCGCGGCGAGGTCATCATCCTGCTTGATGCGGACCTCCAAAACGATCCCGCGGACATCCCGATGCTCCTCGCGAAACTGGATGAGGGCTATGATCTTGTCAGCGGCTGGCGAAAGAATCGAAAAGACAACGCGCTCACACGCAATCTCCCGTCACATCTTGCGAACGGACTCATCTCATTGGTAACGGGTGTGCGTCTTCACGATTACGGTTGCACGCTTAAAGCCTATCGCCGCGACGTGCTGGAGGGTTTCCGACTCTACGGCGAGATGCACCGCTTCATCCCCGTTTTCGCGCACTCGGTGGGCGCGCGCATTGCCGAAGTGGAAGTGAACCACCACCCGCGCAAATTTGGAAAAGCCAAGTACGGACTCGAGCGCACGCTCAAAGTAGTGCTCGATCTGTTCACAGTAAAATTTTTACTCAGTTACTCCAGCAAACCCATCTATCTTTTTGGCGGCGCGGGCATCGCGCTCATGTTCCTCGGCCTCGCCGACTTGCTCTATCTCTTCATCCGCCGTTTTTGGGGTGTGCCCGCCGCCACCTCGCCGCTCCTGCTCGTGGGGGTCATGTTCGCCATCATGGGCTTCCAGTCCATCCTGATGGGACTCATCGCTGAACTTCTGGCGCGCACGTATCACGAGTCACAACAGAAGCCCACCTATCATATCCGTTCCATTCTCGAATCCAAATAAAATGCGCGTCCTCGTCCTCATCCACGAATATCCGCCCATCGGCGGAGGGGGAGGCGCCGCGGCGCGCGATATCTACCGTGGACTCGTGAAGCGCGGACACGCTGTCAAAGTGTTGACCGCGCATTACAAAGACTTGTCCTCGCGTGAGATGGATGAAGGCGTGGACGTGATTCGACTTCGTTCATTGAGACGACAACCCTTCCGCGCGGGACTCTTCGAAATGGCCGCCTTCGTTCTCGCGGGACTTTTGGCTGGTCGCCGTTTAATCCGCGTTTGGCAACCAGACGTGATTCACGCCCACTTCGCCGTCCCCGCGGGCGCCTCCGCGTGGATGCTCTCGCGCCTGACGAAGATTCCCTATGTTCTGACAGCCCACCTCGGCGACGTGCCGGGCGGCGTTCCCGAAAAAACAGGGAAATGGTTCCGTTGGATCAAACCTTTCACCCATCGCATCTGGCGTGACGCGGCGCGCGTGGTTGCCGTCAGCGCTTATACGCGCGAACTCGCGTTGAAACATTATCCCATCTCGATTCAAGTCATTCCCAATGGCGTGGACTTGTCCACGCTCGCGCCGCGCGAAATCATATTGAACGATCCGCCGCGTATTGTTTTTGCAGGACGATTTGTCGTGCAGAAGAATCCATTGCAAGTGCCGCGCGTCCTAGCCAAATTAAAAGACCTGCGCTGGGAATGTTCCATGCTTGGCGATGGTACGTTGCTCGAAGAGACGCGCGCCGAAATTGCGCGCCTCGGCCTCGCGGACAGAATCCGCCTGCGCGGCTGGGTGACCCCGCAGACCGTGCTGGATGAATTTTCCCGCGCCGATATTTTGTTCATGCCTTCGCGTTCCGAGGGACTGCCTG
>JAYRVQ010000589.1:0-1767 GCA_041918465.1 Anaerolineales bacterium | reverse complement strand
GCAACGCGTGGCGATTGCGCGGGCGCTCATCCATGACCCCGACCTGCTCCTGCTCGATGAGCCGTTTGGCTCACTGGATGCTCTCACCCGCGAACGCATGTGGACGGAACTCTCGCGCATCTGGCAGGCGCGTCAAAAGACCGTGCTGATGGTGACTCATTCCATCAGCGAATCGCTTTTCCTCGCGGACCGCGTCCTCGTGTTGACGGCGCGCCCGGGAAAGATCAAAATGGATTTAAAAGTGGACCTGCCTCGTCCGCGCAATGACGAGATGCGCTACACCGCCCATTTTGGGAAATTGGCGCGGAAGTTGAAAGAAGCGATAGAGTAGTGGAGGTGTATACTTCACCTCATGTTAACCCGATTAAAAGACATCCTGATCGGACCTCCTCTTCCCACCCACCAACTCCACGAAAAGAAACTGAATAAGATACGCGCTCTGGCGGCCTTTTCGCCGGATGCGTTGTCTTCCATTGCGTACGCCAACCAGGAGATCTATCTGGGACTGGCCGTGGCTGGCAGTGTGGGACTCGGCTTCGCCTGGCCGATTGGATTGGCCATCACCGGTCTGTTGGTGATCGTGGCCCTCTCCTACTACCAGACCATTCAGGGCTATCCCTCCGGCGGCGGATCGTACGTGGTGGCGCGCGAGAATCTCGGCACAGGGATTGGGCTGGTGGCGGCCTCCGCTCTGCTGATTGACTATCTCCTCACCGCGGCGGTCAGCCTGACGGCGGGAGTCGAGGCGCTGGCCTCGGCCTTTCCCACGCTTTGGCCGTATCGCGTCATCATCGCTTTGGTGTTGCTGTCCGTTATTACACTCGCCAACCTGCGTGGACTGCGCGAGACCGGGACGCTCATGTCCATTCCGGTCTATCTGTTCCTGTTCACTTATTTCCCAATGTTGTTATACGGACTCTTTGTCCTTTTGCGAGGCGGTGTGGATTCGCCGGCAGAAACTGCGCCCGTAGCAACGACTCCGGTCACTACCTTCCTTTTGCTTCACACCTTTGCCACCGGTTGTACCGCGCTGACGGGAATCGAAGCCATCAGTAACGGCGTCCCAGCCTTTCAGTCGCCGGAATCGAAAAATGCAGGACGGACACTGATCGTGATGGCCGTCCTGATGGCAGTGCTTTTCGTGGGTAGTATCGGACTGACGCAATTCCTGGGAGTTGTGGCCGGTCCGCAGGAGACCATTCTCTCGGCGCTGGCGCGTCGTTTGCTTGGAAATGGTGTGGGCTATTTCTTTATCCAGATCAGCACCATGTTGATTTTGGCAGTGGCGGCCAATACCAGTTTTGCCGGGTTCCCGCGGCTGGCCGCCATCCTCGCACAGGACAAATTCCTGCCGCGCCAGTTCACAGGCCTGGGGGATCGGCTGGTGTTTGCCAACGGGATCGTTTCCCTTTCCGCCGCGACGGCTTTTCTGATCATCCTGTTTGCGGGTGACAGCCATTCGCTCATCCCGCTTTTTGCGGTGGGAGTTTTTCTGGCGTTCAGCCTGTCGCAGGCCGGGATGGTTGTCCACTGGTGGCGCGAGCATGGACGCAACTGGTTGGTGAAGGCGGGTATTAACGGACTGGGCGCGCTGGCAACGGTTGTGACGTTGTTCGTGGTGGGCTACAGCAAATTCATGGAAGGCGCCTGGATCACGGTTATCCTCATCCCTGTGATCGTGACCGTTTTTCTGCGCATCCGCGCGCATTACCGCGAAGTGGCGAGCGAACTTTCCCTGCAGGGACTGCCGCCCTCGCTCAAGCCGTC
>JAYRVQ010000588.1:0-10022 GCA_041918465.1 Anaerolineales bacterium | reverse complement strand
GAATTGTACGTGGGCGTGAGTCTCATTGTTCCGCAACAGGAGGGCGCGACCAAACTAGCCGCGTCCGCCGCTCCCGCAAAGGGTGAAACCTTGCTTGAGTTGGCCGTTCGCCAAAACAGCGACCCGTGGACGCTATCCACGTTGAACGATTTGAACAGCACATGGAATGCGTTGCCCGGTGATAGTCTCTATTTCCCTGGCGAAGCGGGCAATCAAACCGCCAACGGATTGCCACCCGCGTTCCTAAGTGCGGAGGTGAAATCCCTGCCCCTCAAGCAGGGCGGGACAGCAGAGATCATTGTCCAGCCAATATACGGAGCAACACTAAGCGGTTTTCTCGTTGATCATTCCCTGCATTTCTTTGACATGGGCGACGGACGACAAGTTGCGCTTCAGGGTGTCCACGCCATGCTCGAGCCGGGTGTCTATCCATTGCATCTGGATGCCACACTATCCAATGGAAGCATACAATCCTATGAACAGATGGTGCTTGTTGTTTCAGGAAACTATCCACTCTATTCCCTCACTGTCAACGATGTGACCACTCTCGATCCTGTTGTGATGGAACCGGAGAATCAAAAAATCCTCGCTGTGGTCACGCCCGTCAATCCACAGAGATACTGGCAGGAGCCATTCCGCATCCCGGTGGATGAAAATCAAAACGGAATCACCGCCTGGTTTGGAGACCGACGCTCCTATAACGATGGGGCATACAGCAGTTTCCATTCAGGCGTGGATTACGGTATCTATTCAACCGAAAAACCATTTGACATTTACTCGCCCGCGCCAGGCGTGGTGGTGTTCAGCGAAAAACTGACCGTGCGCGGAAACGCCACCATCATCGATCACGGACAGGGGATCTACAGCGGATTCTGGCACCAGGAGGAAGTCTACGTGTCGGTTGGCGACCTCGTAGCGGCTGGCCAATTAATCGGCAAGATCGGTTCGACGGGCCGCGTCACCGGGCCGCATCTCCACTGGGAACTTTGGGTAAACGGGGTCCAGGTGGACCCGCTCGACTGGCTGGATGTATCAATCCCATAAAAAAAGTAAGGCATGAGGCTGTCATGACTAGTCCATCTTTGATCAATTTTCTAAAACAAAGCGACATTTTCTATAAATTTTCATCCACGCAGTTGGAACTGGTGGCTAACCTATGCCAGGAAATCGTCTTTCAGGAGGGAGAAACTATTTTCCGCGAAAACAGCGAGGGTAAGGAACTTTACGTCATCGCGCAGGGAGAGGTGGACATCCTTATTAATCCCGCGCTGGTTAGAGGTCCGGAAAGTGGCGAGCAGAAAGAGACACGCATCGCCACCCTGCGACGCGGACAATCCTTCGGTGAAGTCGCACTTGTGGACGAGGGATTACGATCCGCCACTGCCCGCGCCATGCAAAAAGATACGCGCCTGCTCATCATTCCCCGAGACAAAATCATCATGCTATGCGAGACCTATCCCCAACTTGGATATCGCCTGATGAATAATCTGGCCGCTGATCTGGCAATGAAGATCCGCAATACAGACTTGCGCATTCGCGAACAATTACTCTACAAGCCATCCATTAAATAAAATTTTGGTAAAAAAACCTCTTGACCAAAGAACTGATTTACTGTAGGATTGGTCGATAATTGTCAGACATGCCCGTAAATTGGGTTTTTAACGGCCGTGAGAATTTGCACTCCAGCAACATTTCTCCGGCTGTCTTTAAAAACCCACGCCGAAGGAGGTGATGCCGACAACGCAATGCATTGTCAGCAACTGTGTCAGACCCATGATGGGTCATCTACATCTACCAATCGGAGGAGAAAGAATGTCTAAACGTCTGTTCGCTGTTCTGTCCGTTCTGGTGCTGGCCAGCATGTTGTTTGCGGCTTGCACACCCAAGGCGACTGAGCCCCCGGCTCCTGTCACCGAGGCGCCGGCCACTGAGGCTCCCGCGACCGAAGCCCCCGCCATGTACGAATGCACCGATCCGCTCGGCTGCGTCAAGATTGCTCCGGACGAACCCATTCACATTGCGTACTGGGGTGTTCTCTCAGGCGCAGATGCCTCTTTAGGTGAGGATTCAAAACGCGGCGTCGAGATCGCCATTGATGACAAAGGCGGCAAGGTGCTTGGTCACGATGTGTTGCTGACCACTGAAGATGGTGGTTGCACCCCTGAAGGTGGCGCTACTGCCGCAACCAAGCTCGCGACTGACACATCCATTGTCGGCCTGATTGGCTCAAGTTGCTCGGATGAAACCGTTGGCGGTATCGCAACGCTCACCAACGCCGGCCTGACCACCATTTCCCCCTCCAACACCCGCCCGGTTCTAACCAATCCTGACCGCGGTCCCGATTACGCTGGTTACCTGCGCACCGCCCACAGCGATGCCTTCCAGGGCAAGGCTGTTGCCGAATTCGCTTATAACTTCCTCGGCGTCCGCAAGGCTGCGACCCTGCACGATGGTTCCACCTATGCCCAGGCGCTTCAGCAGGTCTTTGCTGACAACTTCGTTGCCCTTGGTGGCGAGATCGTTGCCCAGGAAGCTGTTGCAAAAGACGCCACGGACATGAAACCTGTTCTCACAACCATTGCCGCGGCTGGCCCTGAATTCCTCTACTATCCGGTCTTCGTTGCTGTGGGTGGGTACGTCACTGCTCAAATCCGCGATGTTGCCGGTCTCGAGGATGTCAAGATCGCCGGTTCTGACGGCATCTTCACAGCCGACCTACTCAAAGGCGGCGGCCCAAATACTGTGGGCATGTACCTCTCCAGCCCCGATTTCAGCGCCTTCACCGGCGACTATGCCGCCTTCATTGCAAAACACCAGGCCAAATATGGCGGCTCGACTCTTTCCACCTTCCATGCTCATGCGTATGACGCGGCAAACATCCTGTTCGCCGCACTTGAGAAGGTTGCCGTGGTAGAAGCCGACGGCACGATCTACGTCCCGCGCCAGGCCCTGCGTGATGCGATCTATGCTACCAAGGATTTCAAGGGCATCACCGGCTCGCTCTCCTGCTCTGCCTCTGGCGACTGCGGCGCCCCCGTTATCGCGGTGTACGAAATCGTGAACTCGGATCCCGCCTCCTGGAACCCAGCGGACACGGCCAACCCGAACCCGAAGAAAATCTGGCCGTAAATCTTCAAGTAACGTAAGGTAAAAGGA
The DNA here is from genome assembly GCA_041918465.1 of Anaerolineales bacterium. GTDB lineage: Bacteria > Chloroflexota > Anaerolineae > Anaerolineales > Villigracilaceae > Denitrolinea. Next base: position 6,866 of record JAYRVQ010000588.1, on the reverse strand, counting down.
AGGGGCAGACGTTTGTCTGCCCCTTCCTTAAAAATCCTTTCTAGGAGGCAAGCCATGCGAACGAGCATTGGTGAACGATTAGTAGACTTGGCAGTCACCGGATTCTTATGGGGGTTCCGTATCCTGATTGTCGCGGTCGTTATTCTTGGAACGTTTTTCACTATTCGCGCCGGCAAATACACCAGCGAGCAATGGATTGATTTTGTCGTGTTTGGGATTACTCAGGGGAGCATTTACGCCCTGATCGCCCTCGGATACACCATGGTCTACGGTATCCTGCGGTTGATCAACTTTGCCCACGGTGACATCTTCATGACCGGAGCCTTCGGCGCATATTTTCTTGCAACCTGGATGACCAAGACCGGCTTCATTGATAACAACCCTGTCCTCGGGCTCTTAATCCCAATCCTTTTTGCAATGCTCGTTGCCGCGTCGATTGCCTTGCTCGTGGAGCGCGTAGCCTATCGCCCCCTGCGCGGAGCGCCGCGTTTGGTGCCGCTCATTAGCGCCATTGGCGCTTCCTTCTTCTTGGAATATGCCTTTCGCGGCTTCTTTGGTCCTGGTGTATATGCCTACCCGCCCATCAAAGCTCTCGAAGGTGAATGGATCATCTTTGGAATCGGCATTCTCAAAGTCCAGGTGGTAGTTGCCGTCGCCGCTTTCATTATGATGGCCATCTTATACTCCATCGTCATGTTCACCAAGGTCGGCAAGGCCATGCGCGCTGTCTCCGAAAACAAGGATACCGCCGCCCTGATGGGTATTGATGTAAACCGCATCATCGTCACCACCTTTGCGGTCGGCGCCGCGATGGCTGGTGCGGCCGGCGTATTGTATGCACTCATCTACCGTCAGGTTGGATTCTTCATGGGCTTCACTCCCGGCATCAAAGCCTTCACCGCCGCGGTACTGGGCGGCATTGGCAACATCCCTGGTGCCATGGTCGGTGGATTAGTGCTGGGCGTTTTTGAGTCGGTTGGCCCATCCCTCTTCCTTGAGGGACTTGGAATTCCCCGCCCATATCAACTCAAGGATGCCATCGCATACACCATGTTGGTTATGATCCTGCTGTTCCGCCCTTCAGGAATACTGGGCGAACGCATTACAACCAAGAAAGCCTGACAGGGTGAATATGATGAAAAAAGAAAATTTCGCCTGGAGCGCGATCCGTATCGGCCTGCTTGGGGGCGCTATCGGTCTCTTCCTGTGCCTGGTCGGGATGGTGGAGATCTTCAGCAAGCGTGACGTGGTCGAGAAAGTCATCACACTTGGACAATTTATCCTGCTTGCCACTGCTGTCAGCATGGGATACATCGCCTCACGCCGGACCTCGAGCCTGTTTGAGCAAAACAAACCTCTCGCCAACCTAACCGCCGGACTCCTTGCCGGCGTGTTCACTGGAGGCGTGCTTGCTTTATTTGTCATCCTTGGCAACCAGGTAAACTTCCGCGCAGTATTCCTTAATGCTACAACCCCATTGTATGATCTGCTGACCTTCAAACGTGGCGTGAGTGGCGTTTGGATCCTGCCGGCGCTTGGAGCAATCTCTGGGCTGATTGGGGCGGCTTTCCTGCTTTTGCCCCCAAAATTGCGCCAGCCGATTATACGCGCACTACTTATCACCATCCTTTTGGCATTGTTCTCCGGCCTGTTCCGCGTCGTGCTCATCAACCAGGGACAAGCGATGGAGAAAACCGCGAAATACCTGTTCGGCCAAACTGGCCTGACAATCAGCGGGGCGGTCATTTTCCTGGTAGGCGTGTTTCTTAGCACAGCCATCTGGTCGGCTAAAGGCAAATCTATTCAAACAGGTATCACCCGATTGCCCAAAGGCGGGCAGGTTAGCCTGCGAGTGGTGCTCTTCGCTCTAGTTGCTTTCATTGCCCTTGGCCTGCCTCAAGTCTCCGGCCCCTTCATTGCGCAAGTGGTAGTCATCATCAGCCTGTATATCCTGATGGGACTCGGTCTCAACATCACTCTTGGCTTCGCGGGCCTGCTTGATCTGGGTTTTGTGGCCTTTTATGCGATTGGCGCCTACACAGTGGGTCTGCTGACTTCCTACGGCCCTTTCGGCCTGCAACATATTTCATTCTGGGTGGCCGTTCCTATCGCCGTCCTGGTGGCAATGGCATTCGGCGCCATCCTCGGTCTGCCTGTGCTCGGCGTCCGCGGCGATTATCTGGCGATTGCCACCCTCGGCTTCGGAGAGATCGTCCGCTTATTGGCTGGCTCGGACTTCCTCGCTCCCGTATTCGGTGGACCGCAAGGCATTATCGGAATCCAGAAACCCTGCCTTGGTATATTGGGTGAGTTTACGAAAGTGGATGTACCACGCGCCTGCACCGGAATTGAATTTGGCGGCCCGAAGGAAATCTACTATATCGCAGTTGTCAGCGCCATCATCATCGCCTTCGTCGCCTGGCGGTTGCGCGAATCCCGTCTCGGACGCGCCTGGATGGCCATCCGTGAAGACGAGGATGTGGCCGAAGCGCTCGGCATCAACCTGGTGCAAACCAAATTGCTGGCCTACATACTTGGCGCAGCATTTGCCGGCCTGGGAGGTGCGATATTCACAGTACTGGTGGGCTCCATCTTTGCCACCAGTATGCAATTGATCGTTTCCATCAACGTTGTGGCCCTCATCATCGTTGGTGGTATGGGGAGTATCCCTGGTGTGATCGTGGGTGCCATTGCCCTGATCGGCCTCCCCGAACTCCTGCGCGAAGTTTCCGAATTCCGTTACCTGATCTACGGCGCAACGCTGATTATCATGATGCTCAGCAAACCGGAAGGCTTATGGCCTTCGCAGACCACGTTGCGTGAACTCCATCACGACAACATTGCAGAAGTCAAGGCATAGTGAGGTAACCATGGCACCCATACTTACTGCAAAGAAAGTGACTAAGCGCTTCGGCGGCCTTGTGGCTGTCAACTCCGTGGACTTCGAAATACCAGACAAGTCCATCGTCAGCATCATCGGACCGAACGGCGCAGGCAAAACCACCTTCTTCAACTGCATCACTGGCTTCGGTAAATGCGACGAGGGCGAGATCCTCTTTGAAGGCACGCCCATCCATCGCCTCCGCACGGATCAGATCACCAAGTTTGGCATCTCGCGTACCTATCAAAACATCCGCTTGTTTGCCGATATGACCGCCCTCGAAAATATCCTGGTCGGTCAGCATGTGTTCCTGCACTCCTCGTGGGTCAGCGCTGTTCTCGGCACGCCGAATGTCCGCAAGGAAGAGAGAAACGCCCTTGCCGAAGCACAGAGACTGCTCAACTTCGTAGACTTGCAAGGCAAAGGCGATATGCTGGCACGCAACCTGCCCTACGGCGCCCAGCGCCGCCTCGAGATCGCCCGCGCCCTCGCAACCAAGCCCAAATTACTCCTGCTGGATGAACCCACCGCAGGCATGAACCCGCGTGAAACCGAGGATCTGACAGCCTTCATCCACCGCCTGCGCGACGAGTTGGGCATTACCATCCTGCTCATCGAACACCACATGCGCGTGGTGATGGGTATTTCCGAAAATATCACCGTGCTCGATTACGGCGAGAAGATTGCCGAAGGCTCCCCCGCCGAAATCCAAAGTAACCCGCGCGTGATCGAAGCCTACCTCGGACGCGGCGCCGCGACCGAGGGCATGGCCACCGCCCAAGAGCGCCACACAAAGAAAACAGGGTAGGCAGAGATGTCCATTCTAACAATCGACAACGTTCACACCTACTACGGAAACATACATGCCCTCAAAGGCATCAGCGTCAACATCGAGAAGGGCGAGATTGTCACCCTGATTGGCGGAAACGGCGCAGGAAAAACAACCACCCTGCGCACAATCTCCGGCCTGCTGAAGCCGCGTGTGGGAACCATCTCGTTTGATGGGGAAAACCTGGAGAAATACAAACCACACGAGATCGTCTACAAAGGCATCTCCATGGTCCCCGAAGGACGCGGTGTCTTTGCCCGCCTGTCTGTGACCGAGAATCTTGAAATGGGCGCATACAGCCTCAACAGCAAACAGGATCTCTCTCACAATCTCGAAAAAGTCTACGCCCTCTTCCCGCGTTTGAAAGAACGGCGCTCGCAGGTGGCGGGGACACTTTCGGGCGGTGAACAACAGATGCTGGCAACCGGCCGCGCGCTGATGGCCAATCCGCGTATTCTGTTGATGGATGAACCATCCATGGGTCTCGCGCCAGTGCTGGTGGAACTCATCTTCGAAACCATCCAGCAGATCAACAAAGTTGGCGTCACCATCCTGCTTGTCGAACAGAACGCCCTCATGGCGCTGGCAATCGCAAATCGCGGTTACGTTATCCAAACAGGCGAGATCGTGCTGACCGATACAGCAGAGAACCTGAAGAAAAACCCAACGGTGCAAAAGGCCTATCTCGGCATCGAGTAGCCAAACAAGCGCACAAAAAACGCAGAGGGCCTCGTTGTCCTCTGCGTTTTTTGTCAGGAGGAGACATGCTGGTTCTGACCGCGGACGATGTTCGAAAAGCATTACCGATGCAGGACGCAATCGAAGCGATGAAAAAGGCATACGCATCTCTCTCGGACGGGAGGGCTGTTGTGCCGCTTCGGACGCGTCTACCCGTCCCGCCGCACGATGGACTGAGTCTGTTCATGCCCGCCTATGTGCAAACAGAAACAAGCAAAGCCCTGGCGATAAAAATCGTCTCCCTCTTCCCCCAAAACCCACAGCGCGGGCTGGCTTTCATACAAGCCGCAGTGCTTGTTCTTGAAGCAGACACAGGACGCGCACTGGCCCTTCTGGAAGGAAGCACGCTGACGGCCATCCGCACGGGCGCGGGGAGCGGCGCGGCGATTGACATTCTCGCGCGACCCGACAGCCGCGTACTGACTGTCTTTGGTGCGGGCGTGCAGGGACGCACACAAACGGAAGCCGCCTGTTCGGTCAGAAAGATCGAAACCGTCTGTGTGTACGATGCCAGTGCGGAGCAGTCAAGAAAATTCGCCGCGGAAATGTCGGGGCGCGGATCCATCCCGGCCAACATTTACGTGGCAGAGAGTCCCGCGCAAGCGCTGAAAGATGCAGACATTGTCTGTACGGCAACCACATCCTCCACACCAGTCTTTGCCGACCGTGACCTGAAGGCAGGGACCCACATCAGCGCGGTGGGATCATATACGCCTGAAATGCAGGAAGTGCCAGCGGAGACCGTAGCCCGCGCCCGCGTGGTGGTAGACTCGCGTTCGGCAACATTGGCCGAGACAGGAGACCTGGTCAAGCCCATTCAGGCAGGATTATTCACTGAGGCGCATATCGCCGCCGAACTCGGTGAAATCTTATTGGGGCAAAAAGCAGGCAGGCAAAATGATTCGGAAATCACATATTTCAAATCTGTTGGCGTGGCGGTGCAGGACGCCATGGCCGCGCAGGTGGCAGTGAAGAACGCGCGAGAAATGGGGTTGGGGCAGGAAGTGGAATTCTAATTGGAGGCGGAAGTTCTATCCGCAAAGTTTCGAGGAGCATATGGAACTACCCAACACAGCAGACATCGTTATCATCGGGGGCGGTGTGATGGGCGCCAGCGCGCTCTATCATCTGGCGCAGCGCGGCATCAAGAATATTGTCCTGCTCGAAAAGGAGGAATTTTTCGGAACAGGCGCCACGGGACGCTGCGCGGGCGGCGTACGCTATCAGTTTTCCACAGAGATCAACGTGCGGCTCTCGCAAGCCAGCCTGCCGATGATCGAACGTTTCAAGGATGAGATCGGGCAGGATGTGAACTATCGTCAGTGCGGGTATTTGCTGGTTGCGACCAACGAAAAAGATGAGGCCGCCTTCAAACGAAATGTGGAATTGCAAAACCGACTCGGCGTGGGAACGGTATTGATGAGCGGGGATGAAATCCGCGCGCGGGTGCCCATGATGAAATTTGCAGACGCACTGGCAGGCACGTTCAATCAAAAAGACGGGCTGGTGGACCCGAACAGTGTGGTGATGGGATACATCGGTGCGGCGCAGAGGCTGGGGGCAAAGGCCGTCAGCCGCGCGGAGGTGACGGGAATCCATGTCAGCGGGAATCAGGTGGAGGCAGTGGAAACAGCCGCAGGGTCCATAAAGACGCGTACTGTCCTGAATGCGGCAGGGCCATGGGTAGGAGTCGTCGGCGAAATGACAGGAGTCCGCATCCCCATCGTCCCCGTCCGAAGACAGATGTTCACCACCACGCCGATGCCGGAAGTTCCCGATGATTTTCCATTTGTGATCGATTTCGCCCAATCGTTGTATTTCCACCGCGAGGGAGATGGGCTTCTGGTCGGCATGTCGAATCCCGGTCAATCTCCCGGCTTCGATCAAAACGTGGACGAGGATTTCGAGTTAACTAATATGGAGGCGGCCGCGGCGCGCCTGCCTCTTTTGGAACGCGCTGGCCGCGTCTCACATTGGGCCGGGCTATACGAGGTGACACCCGATGCACACCCGATCTTTGGGAAAACCCCTGTGGATGGTTTCTATCTGGTAGGCGGTTTTTCAGGACACGGGTTCATGCACGGACCTGTGGCTGGAAAACTGATGACAGAGTTGATTCTGGATGGAGCGTACAAAACCGTGGATGTGGCAACTCTCGATCTTGCAAGGTTTGAAGAAGGCAGGTTGATTCAAGAGTACAATGTCGTATAAATTTGGAACAAGGAGTTGAAGCATGAAACGCATCGCCTTCCTTGCCCTGATCGTCAGTCTGCTTCTGACCGCCTGTGGCGAAACATTCGATTGCACCGACCCGAACCGTTGCGTAACCATCGGGTCCGATAAGCCTTTTACCATTGCCGTGGTATTGACGTTGAGCGGACCAGACGCTCCCTATGGAATTGACGCCCTGCGCGGTGT
>JAYRVQ010000587.1:0-1753 GCA_041918465.1 Anaerolineales bacterium | reverse complement strand
TTGTCTTTATAAAGAATTATGGAATAATATTGATAACAAAATTTTTTCACTGCGAGGTTTCATGCGCGTCTGCGTTCTTTCTGACGAAACATTTGGAAATTACACACCCGAGGGGTATCTCAATAATCATGAATGGAAAATGTATAACGTTAAACGCCCCGCGTTTGATTTCATTCGTGATATTGCATTGCGCGAAGAGTATGATGTCTACTTGAATCTTTGCGACGGCTCCGCGGACGAGGATCGTCCCGGCATTGATGTGATACATGCACTTGAAGCGTTGAACCTGCCTTTCACTGGCGCGGACAGCGTCTTCTACGCGCCGACACGTGAGCAAACACAGATTATGGCTCAGCGCAAAAATATCGGCTCCCCGCGCGGACTGGAAGCAAAACTTGGCGAGAACGTCGAGGAAAAGGTGGCGCAGGCGGGTTTGCGATTCCCATTGATCGTGAAGCATCACGAAAGTTACGCCAGCGTCGGCATGACAAAAGAATCGCGCGTCGGGAATATGGAACAACTGCGAACGCGTTTTGATCTCATGTGCGCACAATATGGCAGTGCGCGCATCGAAGAATTCGTTGACGGGCGCGAGTTTACCGTCCTTATAGCGGATAACCCCGACAATCTTGACGATCCTTATGTTTACCATCCATTGGAGATCATCTTTCCACAAGGAGAATCGTTCAAACACTGGGCGATGAAATTCGATCCGGATGCTGACATGGATCTCCAATATGTTTCCGATCCTGCCCTGATGAAGCGTTTGAAGACGCTGGTCAAAAAGATCTATATTGCATTGGGAGGCGCGGGATACGGCCGCGCCGACATCCGCATGAACCAGGATGGCGAACTCTTTCTGCTGGAGATCAATCCAAATCCCAGTGTGCTTAATATGCCTGCAGAAAAAGCCTCCGCGGATTACATGATGGAGGATGATCCGGGCGGCGTGGATGGATTCCTCGACCGAATCTTCCGCTCCGCGATCGTTCGCCTCGAGAGACGGCTTGTCCCGCCGCAGTTGACGCGCCGACGCAAAGCCGAACCGGTTGTCGTGCGGAAGTAGTTCTTAAATGAAAATGGCGCAGGCATGCTGCCTGCGCCATTTTTTTAATTTTCCCAGCGTAGATCGGGATAATCTGGAGATGGGCCAAACGGGATGGGGGAGGGAATCCCTTTCAATTCCTGATTGAAATAAGCGACCAGATAATCGTTAAGGATCTTTACAACAAGTTTTCCGTTGATGGGACCTTTGAGTCCCAGTTGCGGCGCGAGCGGACTGAGCAGGGGCAGGTCGGTGAAATCGTAGTGACGCGTGCCGAGGATGGTTGTGGCGCCAACGGATTTTGGAACTTTCGGCAGGAACGCATTGAACAAAAGATTGTTTTTGCTGTCCGTTATTTCACGCCAGGATTGGCTGAAAAAGAATAGGAAAGGTTGTGTCAGCCCGCGTTCCTGTATCTTCTGCGAGACGGGCGTCATGAATGGGTCTTGTGCAAGGCCGACCTGACAGCGCGCGTCTGAGCCGCAGAATTGGATGACCGCGCCACCGCCTGTGGAATGGCCGAACACGCCGACGCGTGCCGGGTCGAGGGCGGAATGGAAGAAACTGAACGAGTCCACATTTTGCGCGGCCAGAAAATCGAGTGCGAAGGAGATGTCGCCAGACCACTGATCCACAAGCAGGCGCGCCGCATCGGTGTAACCTGGTTCGGGCATGCTTTCGGGGAGCGCGTCGGGATTGTTGAGCGCG
>JAYRVQ010000586.1:0-3352 GCA_041918465.1 Anaerolineales bacterium | reverse complement strand
GAAAGACGCGGAACGTCGCCTGCGAGAAATCCCCGGGGTCAGCGAAGTCCTGCTGGCGAAAGTCGGCGGCCCGGCGCGGCTAGGGGATTAAAGTCATATAGTATTATTTCTGTTTCACTTGTATAATCAAAAGCAAATGAGTGTTGAACTTTAGGTGTGAGTGGAGGTTATTTATCCCATCATCTGGAGGAAACATGCAACCTGAACCTGCTCTACCGCAAGAACAAGCAAGCGAGGTACAAGGTGGGAATCCTGTTACGGCGCCTCCCCGCAAGTTCAATGTAAAGATTCCATTTTTGGTACTGCTGATTCTCGCAGTCGCTGGCCTTGGATTTTGGGCGTTTCAACTAAACACCAATCTGAAGGCCGCGCAGACATCGCTGGCAACTTTGCAGGGAAAGTTTGATGACCTGACCGCTGAGAACGGCAGGTTGACAACCGAGTTTGGACAGGTTTCGAGCGAACTCGAGCAGACGAATACCGAGCTGGCGTCCACCAATGAAACGCTAAAGACGGCCAAGGCGGATTTATCCAAGTCGAAACAGGAAGCCTCCGCGTTGGAAGCGAAGATGAAGAAGGCGGGACTGTATGTTGAGGTTATGCGGGGCGCGTTCAAAGACAAGGATAATCTCTTCGTAACTCTTTTGAAGGTTATGCTTGTGAAGGATTCCAAACTCACTGAACTCTACGAAACGTACCTGAAAAGCAAGAGCTCCGCCGACCTACTCAAATGGTCTTCGTATCTGATTTCCACGACCATGGAAGTGCTGAAATAGTAATGGGCCTTTCGAGTGTCCCGAAAAACGATCCCTGAGATTTCACATCATTTGTGGAGGAAGCATGGAAACCGAAACACCCGTTACGGAAGTTAAAAAGAAATCAAGAATCGATGGAATGTCGATTTTCCTGATCGTGTTGTTGCTGGCTGTCCTTGGCCTGGGGATTTTGGGATTTGTGATGAGTTCCAATTTGAAGGAAACCCAGTCTGCCGAGGCAGAGTTGCAGAAGAAATTTAACAGCCTCACATCGGAAACGAACACGCTCACCGCGGACCTCGAGCAGGCTGGCACCGACCTGGAAAAAGCCAAAGCGGATTTTGAGAAGGCGAAGAAAGACCTGTCTACGGCGCAGGCTGACCTGACCAAATCACAGGAGGCTGTGGTCGCGAGCAAAGCCGATATTGAAAAGGCGCTCAAGTATCTCAATGTTGCAGTTGGCATGTTTGTTGAAAGTGATAACCTCGACGAACTGAGGGACAAGGTCGGTTCGTTGAATGATTCCGCACTCAAGGAAAAGTTCGATACGTATTACAAGAGCAGAAACGAAACAGATTTCGGTATCTGGCTCGGACAACTTTTCCAAACTATCGCGGACCTGTTGGATTAGATTTACATACTGGTGTTTCAAGGAGCCACGCACCCGCCATCAGCGGGTGCGTGGCTTTTATGGGAAATATTCGATTTCCAATAAATGTGTATGAGCAGTACAATCCAGTAAAATCAAATCCCATCAGTCGGTGAATCCAATGAATTTTTCAGATTATCAAAAACGCTCCCGTGTCACTGCCAAATATCCCGTCATTGGGCATCCCGTTATTTATCCTACCCTTGGTCTTGCAAACGAGGCGGGAGAAGTGGCAGGCAAGATCAAGAAGGTCTTCCGCGACAAGGGCGGAGAAATCAGCGCGGAGACGCGCGAGGCGCTCAAAGCCGAACTCGGCGATGTGTTGTGGTATATCGCACAGGTCTGCACCGAGTTGGAGATTTCACTGGACGATGCCGCCGAAGCCAATCTGGCCAAATTGCTGGACCGCCAGTCGCGCGGCAAGATCCGCGGCGATGGCGATAACCGTTAGGAAACTCTAATCTAATTCCAACGCGGGAATCCCCGCGTTGTTTGGTAGAATCTTTCCAGACAGTTCTTGTCCTGATTACGATTGGAGAACTTATGGCTGGCATGGAACGATTTACACAGCGGGCGCGCCGCGTTTTGAGTCTCGCACACACCGAGGCCGAACGTGCCCATCAGAGCAATATTGGCACCGAGCACCTTTTGCTTGGTCTCGCGGATGAAGACGGCGGCGTGGCCGGGCGTGTTTTGCGCGAACTCGGTTTGGAGACAGCGCGGGTGCGCGAGATGGTCGAGCGCGTCTCTCCCGCGGGACACTCCACTGGGAACAAGATCGACCTCGCCCCCGACACCCAGCAGGTGCTGGAATTTGCAGTGGAAGAAGCCCGTCGCCTCGGGCATCATTACATTGGCACGGAACACATCCTGCTCGCTCTTGTCCGCGTCGAAGGGACGGCGATGGATGTACTTCGCCGCCTCGGCGTGACGCCTGACCAGATTCGACGGCAGACCCGCCGCGTCCTCAACGAATCCGCTTCCGCCCCGACCCCGGCCGGTCCCGCCCAACCCGCGCGTCCCGGCCAGCCCGGGCAGAAGACTCCGCTCGTGGACCAGCTCGCCACCGACCTGACGAGCAAAGCCGAAGAGAAGAAACTCGACCCCGTTATCGGGCGGCAAATGGAAATCGAACGCGTCATCCAAATCCTCGCGCGCCGTACGAAGAACAATCCCGCGCTGATCGGTGAACCGGGCGTGGGCAAGACCGCCATTGTGGAGGGACTCGCGCAACGCATTGTGGACGGTGATGTCCCCGCGCCGCTGATGAACAAACGCCTTCTCCAACTCGATGTTGGCTCCCTCGTGGCTGGCACGATGTATCGCGGGCAATTTGAAGAACGACTCAAACGCGTCATTGACGAACTCAAGCAGTCGGGCGCGATCCTTTTCATTGACGAAGTCCATATGTTGGTGGGCGCGGGCGCGGCAGGATCCTCCGTGGATGCCGCGAACATTTTGAAACCCGCCCTCTCGCGTGGTGAATTGCAAGTGATCGGCGCGACCACGCTGGACGAATATCGCAAGCACATCGAATCCGACGCGGCGCTCGAACGTCGCTTTCAACCTGTGCAGGTGGACGAACCCTCCGTCGAAGAGACGATTGAGATTCTCAAGGGAGTCCGCTCGGCGTACGAGGAGCACCACCACCTCGTCATCTCGGATGACGCTCTCGACGCGGCGGCCAACCTTTCGTCCAGATATGTGACCGAGCGCTTCCTCCCCGATAAGGCCATTGATTTGATCGACGAGTCCTCATCGCGCGTCCGCATGTATAAAAGTCCCGCCGCCAAACATGCCAAGGATTTATTTGGCCAATTGCGCTCGGCGCGCCAGAACCGCACGCTCGCGCAAGAGGAGGGCAACGCCGACGAAATTCGCGAATGGGAAGAGCGCGCGGTTGACATCGAAAGCCAGATCGAGCGATTGCGCTCCGCCTGGGACCGTG
>JAYRVQ010000585.1:0-1993 GCA_041918465.1 Anaerolineales bacterium | reverse complement strand
GACTGCGCCGCCCCAAAACGGCGGCTCCGCTCAGGGCGGCGATTGAAAAGGAAATTCCATGAACATCTTCGTCACAGGCGGGGCGGGCTACATTGGCTCGGCCACAGCAGAAGCGCTTTTGAAGGCGGGACATTCCGTCACGGTGTTCGATTCGCTCGTCAGCGGGCATCGCGCCGCGGTGCCAGAGGGCGCCAAGTTCATCAAGGCGGACTTGAAGAATGTGAGCATTTTGTCCGCCGCGCTGAAGGCTGAGAAATTTGACGCAGTGATGCACTTTGCCGCGTCCATCGAGGCGGGCGAGTCGATGAAGCATCCTGGCAAATTCTTCCACAACAACCTGGTCAATTCCTTGAATCTGATCGAAGCGGCGGCGGAAGCCAAAGTGATGCGCTTCGTGCTTTCGTCCACGGCGGCGGTGTACCAATCGAGCGACGAGCCGCTGACCGAGGAGTCTCCGCTCGGCCCGACCAACGTCTACGGGCAGACGAAGTTGATGGTGGAGCAGGCGCTGGATTGGTATCGGAAGATCTACGGGCTGCATTTCGCAGTGCTTAGGTATTTCAACGCCTGCGGCGCTCTGCCCGGACGCGGCGAGGCGCACCAGCCCGAATCGCATTTGATTCCCCTCATCCTGCGCGTGCCGCTCGGGAAGATGGCGTCCATCAAAATCAACGGGACGGATTACGATACCCCCGATGGTACCTGCATCCGTGACTACATCCACATTGCGGATTTGGTGTCCGCTCATCAACTCGCGCTTGACGCGCTCGCGTCACGCGACAGGCTGGTGTACAACGTCGGAAGCGGGAGCGGCTACTCGGTCCGCGAAGTGATCGAGATGGCGCGCGCCGTCACCGAGCACGACATCCCCGCAGTCGAATCCCCGAGGCGGGAGGGCGATCCCGCGCGGCTGGTGGCGTCGTCCGAAAGAATCCACCGCGAGCTGGGATGGAGTCCCGCGCACGACAACCTGCGCGAGATCCTCTCCAGCGCGTGGGAGTGGCACAAAACGCATCCGAATGGATATGAGGAAACAACATGACCTTTGCCATCGTTCTCATCGGTTGGATATTTTCGCTCTGCCTGCACGAATTCTTTCACGCGCTGGCGGCCTACCTGGGCGGCGACTACACCGTGAAGGAAAAAGGCTATCTCACTTTCAACCCGTTGAAATACACGCACCCGTTGTATTCGATCGTTTTTCCGCTGGTGTTTTTGCTGATGGGCGGCATCGGCCTGCCGGGTGGCGCGGTCTACATTGAGACGTGGCGATTAAAGACTCGTTCATGGCAGAGCATGGTCTCGCTCGCGGGACCGACCGCCAATTTGCTGATGGCAATCGTACTCGCGGTTGTCCTGGCTTTCGCTCCTGCCGGCGCGTTGGACAAGAACAGCCCCTGGCCGGGGATCGCGTTTCTCGCATTTCTGCAACTCACAGCTCTCGTCTTGAATCTGATCCCGCTTCCGCCCTTCGACGGATACGGCATCCTCGAACCTTTCCTCAATGAGTCGACGCGCGCCTGGGTGAATTCGGTGCGTCTCTACATCACCCTGTTCGTGTTCATCGCCCTATGGAGAATTCCTGCCGTCAGTCAGTTACTCTGGAGTCAGGTTGGGAACCTTGCCTATCTGTTCCGCTTTCCCTTTGACTTGATACAGGCGGGCTTTGATCGCTTTATGTTTTGGCAGTTGTAAGAGAACCGATTGGGTTTTTGAAGGCCTCTGAAATACGGAGGCCTTTTTATTTGTGTGGGGGAGGGCAGTTCTTTGAAATACTTTACAAATTGGACTAATTTAGGTATAATAATAGTGTAATATTTCACAAAGGATGACTACCATGAACACCACTCCCCACGTTCTCATCATCGGTGCAGGATTTGCCGGGCTCGAAGTTGCCCGCGGACTTGCCAAAGCGCCGGTGCACATCACCTTGATCGACAAGCACAACCATCATCTCTTCCAGCCGCTTCTTTATCAGGTTGCCATCGCGGGT
>JAYRVQ010000584.1:0-1698 GCA_041918465.1 Anaerolineales bacterium | reverse complement strand
GGTCCTCTCCGAAGTGGAGACCTCTGGCCTGCAGGGACGCGGCGGAGCGGGCTTCCCCGTGGGACGCAAGTGGCGCTTCGTGGCCAGCGAAAAACGGACGCCGCGCTACATCGTCTGCAACGCGGACGAGAGCGAGCCGCTGATCTTCAAAGACCGCGTGTTGATGGATACCAATCCGCATCAGTTGCTGGAAGGCCTGCTCATAGCAGGATACGCTTGTGGGGCGTCCGATGCGTGGATCTACATCCGCGGCGAATACGAATATCAGGCGCGTCGTCTGGAAAATGCCATCGCGCAAGCCGAAGCGAAAAACCTGCTCGGCGAAAATATTCAGGGAAGCGGATTCGGTTTCAAAATTCACGTGCATCGCGGCGCGGGCGCGTACATTTGCGGAGAGGAAACCGCCCTGCTCGAATCGCTCGAAGGCAAACGCGGCGAACCGAGACTTCGTCCGCCCTACCCGCCCACCAGCGGATTCCGCGGCCAGCCGACTGCGGTCAACAATGTGGAGTCGTTCTGCGCGGTTCCGCACATCATCAAACACGGCGCGGAATGGTGGCGCAACCTGACCGACGACCCGACGCCTGGGACGAAAGTCTACATGGTGTTGGGACACGTCAAAAAGCCTGGATTGTTCGAAGCGCCGTTCGGACTGACCCTGCGACAGATCATCGAAGATTACGGCGGCGGGATGCTGCCTGGCTCGCATTTCAACTTTGCGCTGTGCGGCGGCGCGGCAGGGACCATCGTCCCGCCCGCGTTGATGGACTCGCACATTGATTACAGTTCGGGTCCGCTCAAGGGTGTGACGCGCGACATCAAAGCGATGGAGAAGCGCTGGACACAGGTCATCTCCATGGGCGCGGGGTCGTTCCTGATCTGCGACCAGAACGTCTCACCCGTCGCGTTCCTGCGCGAACTTCTCCACTTCTTCGCGGCCGAGAGTTGCGGAAAATGCACGCCCTGCCGCGTCGGGACGTGGCGCTCGCTCGAAATCCTGAACCGCATGGCGTCGGGAGAGGGACGCGTGGGCGACACTGACGAATTAAAGACTCTTGCGGCGGTCATGCAAGACTCATCCTTCTGCGGGCTGGGGCAATCGGTCCCGATTCCGATGAAATCCGTGCTGACTCACTTCGAAGCGGAGTTTGCGAAGGCAGAAACTCGATAATTCGATACTCGATATTCGTAAATGAACTAATAACGAATTATCGAATATCGTCCCATAGGTGAAATATGGTTAACATCACAATCAACGGACAGAAAATTGAAGCGCAAAACGGGCAGACGGTTCTTCAGGTCGCCCATGAGCATGGAATGGAAATCCCGACGTTGTGCTATCACAAGGACCTGTCCCCCACGGGTAACTGCCGCATGTGCGTGGTGGAAGTGAAGGGCGGACGCTTCCTGCAAGCCGCGTGTGTGACTCCCGTCTGGGAAGGGATGGACATCCAGACCCACAGCGAGAAGGTTGTCAAGGACCGCAAACTGACGCTGGAAATGATGCTGGCGAATCATCCGCAGGATTGCATTACCTGTGACGTGAGCGGCGAGTGTGAGTTGCAGGATCTAGCCTACGAGTATCAGGCGTCCGCTCCGAGTTGGGGAACGAAGGGGACGCGCTATCCCGCGGACAGCGACCCGAATCCCTTCATCCGCGTGGACATGAACCGCTGTATCCTGTGCCGCCGCTGTGTG
>JAYRVQ010000583.1:0-5006 GCA_041918465.1 Anaerolineales bacterium | reverse complement strand
TTCGTCTTTTCGGGACAGGTCGTCTGGCCGTTGGCGTTGGTGATGATGGTCGGAGCGCTGCTCGGCGGGACACTCGGCGGAAAACTCGCAGGGAAAATCAAACCGTCCACGCTGAGGTGGACGGTGGTGACAATTGGGGTGATTATTTCGATTGTTTATTTTGTGAAGTAGCCCCCCTCAGTCCCCCCATTTTCGCAACGGACCATTACTTTTCGCATCCAAATTTCTGGAAGCAAAAATGGGGGGATGTCCGCAGGACAGGGGGGCTATCCCGGCAACACCAACGGCCCACCTGCAAACGGATGTTCCACCACCTGCACGGGCAAACAATAGGCATGAGAAATTAATTCAGGGGTCAGGACTTCGCGCGGAGAGCCAAGTGCGGTGATCCTCCCTGCCACTATCAAGGCGACGCGGTCCGCATAACGCGCCGCGAGATTCAAATCATGGAGGGCGATCAGCACCGCGAGGTTGTCTTCACGGACGAGTTTCCGCACCAACTCCAACAAACTCACTTGATATTGCAGATCGAGATGCGCGGTCGGTTCATCCAATAATAGGATTGGCGTGGACTGGCACAACGCGCGCGCCAGCAACACGCGCTGACTCTCTCCACCAGAGAGTTCGCCCACGCGTCGCTCCGCGAGACTGTCCGCGTGGACGCGCTCGAGGGCGCGGCGCGCCAGCTCTTCGTCCGCGCGTGAGGCGTGACCGAGGAATCCCAGATGTGGAGTCCGTCCCAACAACACTGTCTCCCAGACGGTGAACGCGGGCGGGAGCGAAATCGCCTGCGGGACAACCGCGATATAACGCGCGCGCTGGATGGGCGTCAACGCGTGGAAGGTGTCACCGTTGGTGCGGACGTGTCCGCTGAACGGGATGACTCCGCTCGCGGCACGGATCAGCGTGGACTTGCCCGCGCCATTCGGACCGATCAGCGCCAGAATTTCGCCCGATTGTACGGAGAGAGTCACATCATGCAAAACGCGGCGGGGGCCATAGTCAACGGAGAGAGACTCAATTCTCAACATAACCAACTCCCAATTTACCGATTCCCAAACTACCAATATCCCTGATTCTTCGCGCGGCGCAACACCCACAAGAAGAACGGCGCACCAACCATCGCGGTGACAATTCCAACGGGAATCTCCTGCGGCGCGAGGACCACGCGCGCAATCACGTCCGAGACCAGCAACGCGGACGCGCCGCCGAGGATCGCAAGTGGAATCACGCGGCGATAGTCCGCGCCAAACCACATGCGGACAATGTGCGGCACAACCAGCCCAATGAAGCCGATGATGCCTGCAAACGCAACTGCCGCGGCGGTGGTCAGCGAGGCGGCCGCGAGGATCAAGGCGCGGGAACGCGTCACATTCAGGCCGAGTTGTTGCGCCTGATCGTCGCCAAATTGCATCAGGTTGAGCGCGTGACCGCTGAGGAGCAGGCCGCCGAGTCCCACCGCGAGATAGGGCAGAAGACTGAAGACCGTGTCCCAACTGGCAAGACTAACGCCTCCAAACAAGTAATTGAGCGCGCGGCGCAATTCGCCAGTTGAGTGCAACATCAGAAATGAAGCCAACGATGTGGCGAATGAGGAGAATGCCACACCCGCGAGGATCAAATTCGTGGTCGGGATGGTGCGGCCAACACGAGCGAGGTTGTACACGATGAAGATGGTCAACAATCCGGCGAGGAACGCGGCCAGTGGAATCGCCATCAGCCCCCAGAACGAATACGGCCATTTGATGCTCATGGCGATGACCGCGCCCAATCCCGCGCCCGAGGCGACGCCGATCAGAAACGGGTCTGCCAGCGGGTTGCGGAAAAGTCCCTGATAGGCCGCGCCGCTCCCGCCAAGGGCCGCGCCTGCCAGTGCGATCAATACCGTGCGCGGCAGGCGGATGTTCCAGACGATGAAGGTGAATGTCTCCTCGCCCACGCCGCGCAAAATGTTCCAGAGTTCATTCGGAGGAATGAACACCGAACCAATCGCGAGACTGAGAAGCAGTGTCGCAACGAGGAGGCCGAGGGCGAGGAGGAGAGGGCGTTTCATTTTGATGGTAGGGGCGGGGTCTCCCCACCCAGGGCGAGATGACCTCGCCCCTACAGTTTATTCGAACACACCCGGATGCAACAATTTCGCCAGCGCTTCCAACCCGTCCACAAGACGCGGCCCGGGGCGGCTGACCAGGTTATCATCGAAGGGGAAGACGCGGCCCTCCGTCACGGCGAGGAGCGCGTCCCAGCCTGGACGTCCCGCGACAGACTCGGGCGTCGTGCCCCACATCGAGTCGCCGAGGATGATGAAATTGGGAGGCGTGACCACCAACTGTTCGAGGCTGACCTGCGGGTACGGATCGGTGATGCCTGCCAGTTCGGTGAAGTTGGCGCCGCCCGCGCGGCTGATCAGCAAATGGATGAATGTATCCACGCCCGCGGTGTAGGGCTTGGACGGATCGGTTGCGTCGATCTCGTAGAACACAGTCGGACGCGAACTGAGCGGCATGATCTTTTCATCCACGGCGGCCACGCGCGCCTTGAGCGAGTCGGTCAATTTGGTGGCGTCGCGGCCGGTCAGCGTGGCGACCGTTTCCAGATTGGTAAAAAGTTCTTCGAACGATTTCGGATTGGGCAGGTAGTACACCGTCAGCCCAAGGTCTTCGAGCGCTTTTACAAGTTCGGGCGCGTTGAGTTCCGAGGCCAGCACCAGGTCGGGTTTGAGCGCGGCAATGGCTTCGAGGCTGTATTCGCCCATCGAGCCGCCCACCGATGCAATGGCTTTGGCCTCTTCAGGATAATCGGAAAATTCATCGCGGCCGACCACTTTATCTCCCGCGCCGAGCGCGAATAGGATCTCAGTATTGGCCGGGGACAGTGAGACGACGCGCTGCGCGGCCGATTCCAACTGGACCTCGCGGCCGAGCCCATCTGTGAGGGTCAACCCCGCCGCTTCATTCGCCGGGACAGTTGGCGTGCACGCCGCAAGGGTCAGTGCGATGAGGAGGGTGACGAAAAGTATTTTACGAAACATGATCAATCTCCAAATTCAGGATGCAGAATCAAAATCCCCAGCCGAGACTGGGGAGGGGAGAGGCAATCCGATTGGCCTGTCCTCCACCTCCTTTCCACGAGAGTGTGGTAGAACCAACCAGCCGCGGGCGACCTGACTTGGTAGCGATCAGCGGTTAGCAATTAACGCTTGGCTAAACGCTAACTACTAATTGCTAAAGGCTACCTTACAGTTGCGGGACAGCGCCAGAGTTTCACTGGCTTCGCCGCGGACTGGACGATATTCGATTGAATGTATTCTATGCGGAGCGTGGGGAAACGTCAATGGGCTTTGTGCGCACAATTTGCAGTGACAAAAGTAACAACACAGCCAAAGGCAGGAATAAATTTCCAGCGCGGCCGAAGAGACCGAGCAACAACGAGGGCAGGAGGTAGGCAAGCGCGAGCCAGGGCCAGTCCGCGCGGCGGGCGGACACGGACAAAATAAAGAGCGGCACGAGCAACAACGCGAAATCGTAGTTGAGCAGGTAGGGATCAGCAAGCAGGGTGATCAAAATCGACGCGCTGACCAGCGATTCGGGTTCGCGGAAAATCTCGCGGCGGAAGAGAATCAGCGCGGCGAACAGGATGACGAACAGCGCCACCCCAAGCGGGAGGGCGGGACCGATGGCCGTCTGCCCGGTGAGGAGGGCGACGAGTCCAACCGGCAGGCTGGCGCACAGTCCACACGAGGAGACGCCGGGGATATCGCGGAAGCCGAGGAGCGAGTGGAGGTAATTCACAGGCCAGAGAGGGTCGGCCAGAAAACCAAAAACAAAAAGCAAAATGGCAGTGGCGAGAATCGCTCGGATGGAGCGGCGGGAGAAGTCATCGCGGCGGAGGAAAAGGAAGATTAAGGCCGCGGCCGCGAGAGGTCCGCCCAGATGCGGTTTGAAGGTCAAGAGCGCGGCGGCGAGCGCGGTCAAGGGGACGTTTTCGCGGCGCAACGCGAACGTCATCAATGAAGCGCCAAGCAGAACGGGGAAGATGAATTGTCCAACGTAGAGGCTTCCGATGACGGGAATGAAAACGATGGCGATCAGAAATGACGCGAGGCGGGGCGCTGGTTTCCAGCTGTCTGTCAGCAACCAAACAGAAATCAACAACATGGACAGGTTGAGTCCAAACCACAGGCGCGCCGCAACCTCGACAGGCGGCCATGCAAGAAAGATGGTCGTGAGCGCGTACCAGGGCGGATACGGAAACGGTAAAACAAAAACTTTATCAACGGTGACGTTCGCGAGCTGCGCGATCATCTCGGCTTGACCCGCGCGGTCATACAGGGCGATGCCTTGCGTGAGACCGAGGTCCGCGTGGTAGAGAACTTGGAAATCGAGATAGGGAGGGATGGGGAGAGGGACGAGGAATGCGAAGAGGAGGAGAAGCAGTAGAAAAAGGATGAAGGATGAAAGATGAAGAATGAATGGAGAAATGGGTTTGTTCATTTATTTGTTTTTTTGAAACCATTTGGGAAGGCCACGAAAAGCAAAGATGCGAAATGGATACAGAAAATACCAATAGAGGAATCCGCTGAGGCCGCGCGGGGCGAAGAAGTAAGTCGGGATATTATCTCGACCTACGACGCGTTGTTCGATCCACTCCTCGCCGAATGAGCGCGGACGGTGAAACAGAATCTGCTGTGAATCGCCAGATTCGATCTTCCATTTTTTCGGTGGCGTGATTCGTAGGGCGGGATGGAATCCCGCTGAATCAGCGGTTTGCGGAATATCATTCCGCACCACGGTTTTTTGATGGAGGATAAAAAATCCTTCGTGTTTGAGCGACGCGACGCGCTCCGTCGATTCCCAGACGCGTTCGACGTGCGCGGGATGGAGATGGTCGAGCGCGTCGTGCGCGGCGGACTTGAAGTCAATTAACTTTACTTCGGGAAAAACCCTCAGCGCTTCGGGATGCTGGACGACACTATCTGCAGACAGGCCGCCGATCAGGGCATAAGC
>JAYRVQ010000582.1:0-3013 GCA_041918465.1 Anaerolineales bacterium | reverse complement strand
CCAACCGCGACGCCCGGGACTCCCAGTCCCACTCCCACCGGGCCAACTCCCACTGGCCCAACTCCCACGCAACAAGCTGATACCGCTTACGATTTCGTGGCCAATATGTGCTCGGCCAAATGGGTGAGCGGCGCGGGCGTCCTGCCTTGCCCCGGCACAGACAATGATGCCAAAGGCTTTGTTCTGAAACTCGAAAAACCGCAATTGGAGACTGGCGCATACGATACCCGTCCCGGTTTGCTGACCAATCCGCAGAACACCACCAACGGATATATTCAAGGAATCTACCCATCGTTCCGCGTCCAGGCCGGTGACCGATTCCAGACCATCGTCAACTGCCAGTACAACGCCACCTCCTGCTATGTGATCTTCCGCCTAGATTATCAGATCGGTGACGGCACGCCAAAAACCTTCTGGACCTTCGGAGAAAAATACGAAGGCCAGTATTATCAGCCCAGCATTGATCTAAGTTCGCTGGCCGGGCAGGATGTGAAATTCATCCTGACTGTGATGGCGGGTTCGTATGCCGCTGGTGACAGGGCTGTATGGGTCGCTCCGCGTATTTATCGTGCGGGCGCGTCAGTTCCTTCTGGTCAGCCTTCCGTTGTGCCTTCGGCCGTTCCTACAACAACAACCCCGGTTCCGTCCCAGACCCCGGGAACGACTCCCGTTGGCACAGACGTTTCCACCTGGAGCATCTTCCAGAACGCGAAGTATAAATTTCAATTCAAATATCCGCCCGGATCCGCCATCACGGATCAATCGGATGTCAGCGGGCGGATCGACTTGCCATTCACTCAAGGCACGCTCCTGACTTCGAAGTACATCGATGTCAGCGTGGTGGAGGGAGCCAATCCCTGCAAGAACACCATTGCAAGCGGCGCCACCCCCGCTTTTTCCGGGAACGTGACCATCAACGGCATCACCTTCCTTAAGGAAACTGGCTCCGAGGGCGCGGCTGGAAGTCTCTATGAGTGGGAAGCCTATTCCGCCATCCGCCCCAACACCAATGCCTGTGTCAGCATTGCGTTTGTGTTGCGCTCCAGCAACCCCGGCAATTTCACCACCCCGCCACCGGCTTTTGACAAGGTGGCTGAGTCGGCAGTCTTCCAGACCATCATGTCCACCTTCGCGTGGGCGCCGTAATCCGTCCAGACCTGACGAATCATCGAAGCGACCTCCCGTCTGGGTGGTCGCTTCCTAACTCACCGTGAAAGACGAACGCCCTCTCATTCTGCTTGCTGACGATGACCCGTCCATTGCGGATACCCTCGCGCCTTTCCTCGAACGCGCGGGGTTTCACATCCTGACCGTCTCCGACGGCGCGGCCGCGCTGGACAAGGTCCATTCGCATCATCCCGCCCTGGTTATTCTCGATGTGCTCATGCCGCGCATGGACGGGCGCGAGGTCCTGCGCCGCATCCGCCGCGAAAACCTCTGGCTTCCCGCTATCCTGTTGACGCAGGTGGGCGAATCGTCCGAGCGTGCGCTGGCTCTCGAAGAGGGCGCAGACGATTACCTGAACAAACCATTCGATCCGCATGAACTGCTGGCGCGCATCCGCGCGGTGTTGCGACGCGCCCGACCGGGCGAACGTTCTCTCTCGACCTCGTGGATGCTCTCCGCTCTCGAATTGACTCTCGACCGCCGCGCCCGCCGCGCATCGCGCAAGGGGAAGCCCCTCGACTTGACTCCCAAAGCCCTGGCTGTGCTCGAATACCTGATGACCCATCCTGACGAATGCGTCTCGCGTGAACGTTTGCTGGAGGCCGTTTGGGGCTGGGAATATCCCGCAGGGACGCGCACCGTGGACACGCGCATGGCCGAACTCCGCCGCGCTCTCGACGATGATCCCGAGGAACCGCGTTACATCGAGACCGTTCCCGCGGAAGGCTACCGCTTCATCGCGTTCGTGAAGGGAGAGTGACGTTTCAAGATGAAACAGATTTCCTCCCTCCGCGAAATTCTTATCAAGTTATTCAATGCGCGTCTTACGCGAATTGTTGTAACAGTTTTGCCGTTTGCCCTCGGCCTGCTGGCTACTATTTACGTACAAAGTTTTCTCGATCCTGTTCCCATTCTCGCCTTTCGCATGGACATTGGGGTCGCCGCCCTCATCCTTGGCATTCTCCTGACGCTCATCCTCGGCGCGTATTTCTTCGGGGACGAATCGCGCGGCTGGTTCGCGCGCGGTGAAATGGACGAGGTCCGCCGCGAGATGGAGGAGAGCCGCAGGCAGTTCATCCGCAGGCTCGACCACGAGATCAAGAATCCGCTCACAGGTCTGCAAGCCGCGCTTGTCAACATGTCGGAGACCTCTGTCGATGCGGATCGTCATCGCGCGGGCGAGAATGCGCGTCACGCGCTGGATCGTCTCAAACGCCTGTTGGCCGATTTGCGTAAACTTGCCGAACTCGAGGAGCGTCCGCTCGAACGCCTGCCCGTGGACATTCCCGCGCTCCTCGAAGAAGTGACCGAGGCCGTTCAGACCCTGCCTGCCGCGCAGGAGCGGAAGATCAATCTGCTGATCTCGCGTGTCCCCTGGCCGTTCCCGCCTGTGACGGGCGACCGCGACCTGCTCAGTCTCGTCTTCTATAACCTGCTCGAAAACGCGCTCAAGTTTACGTCCCGTGATGATTCGGTGGAGGTGCGCGCCCTCGAAGATGGTCGCGCCATCGTCATCGAAGTGGCCGATAGCGGCGCGGGCATCCCGCCAGCGGAATTACCGAAGATTTTCGAGGAACTCTATCGGGGAGTCAACGCGCGTGGGACGGAGGGATCGGGCCTCGGTCTCGCGTTGACGCGGCGCATCGTCGTTCTGCATGATGGCGCGCTCGAAGTCCGCTCACGGCAGGATGATCCGCGCGGCACCGTCTTCACCGTTCGACTGCCAGTTGAAAGAAGATAATCAACCTCAGATGAAAAGGATTGAAGGGATGGATGAAAATCCCTTTTATCTCTTTCATCCGTGGTTTTTCCTGTTACAAAACTGTGACACGCCTGCCACAAGCCT
>JAYRVQ010000581.1:0-5481 GCA_041918465.1 Anaerolineales bacterium | reverse complement strand
CTCCACCAACGCGGAGACGAGTAACTCGCGTCGTGCGCCGATCCCGCCCAACGTCGAGCCTGATTCGAGTCCCGCGACGGCGAAGAAAAATCTCGGCAGAGCGAACAGGTAAACGATCAGGATCAAGTCGCCTGCGGCTTCGAGCGGCGAGGCCGTCGTCAGCGAAGGGATGATCATCGCCGCCAGGAACATGCAGCCAAGATTCAGGTAGGGCGTCACGCGGAAGATCCAGCCCGCCTGCTCCGAGACCACTTCCTGCCGAGTCATCAACTTGGTGATGTCGCGATAATTTTGCATGAGAGGAGGCCCCTGCCGCGAGTGCATTTTGGCGCGCATGACACGCGCAAAGCCCGAATACAGCGGCGCAAGCAGAAGCAACAGGAGCGCCTGCAAGACGCCAATGCCGATCAACCAGAAGGGGTTCATAGTCCACTCCCTCCGAAGAGTACGATCAACAGGATCGCCAGCGTGATGATGATGTAGAGACAGTAGAGTCGGATGTCGCCCATTTGCAGAGACTGGATCCAACGCCCCGCAGTTTCCACCAATGTCAACGTCGGGCGCGTGACTGTGTTCTCGACCACAGGCTCGGCGCGATGGATCGCTTCGATGGAGGCGTTATAGAAATTCGTGATCGCCCGATACGGACGCTCGACCAACGTGCGGATCCAATACAACGGGCGGAACGAGACTTTGATGGGCTGGTCAAAACTGGACGCGCGCACCGACATGACAGGCGCGTACCCGTAGCCATTCGACCACGGTTCCATATTTGACCTGCGGCTGGCGCGCCAACCCCCGTACGCGCTCACCACGAGGAGCGGAACGGTTATCAGTCCTAGCACCAATATCGCCACCAGCGGAGTCGAGACAATGGAAATGAGCGGGTTGCCAGGATAAATCGTCCAGCCCGCGTTGACGGCGATGAGCGGCTGGTTGGCGAAGTCCGCCGCGACGGAAGCGATACGCGGCGCAATCCACGGAGCGCCCACACCGAGGATGATGCTTCCCAGCGCGAGATAGACGAGGCTGATGACCGACGCCGCGGACGGGTCTTCCGCGAAGGCCGCGTCCTTGCTGTGCGCGGGACCTGCGAACGCGCCGCCGTATGCCTTGACGTAAACCATCACCGCCAACGCTCCCGCCATCGCCAACAGAACCGCGAACAGCGGAGCAAAGACGCGCAGGGCAAACAAGTCACTGCCCGCCGCGTTCAACAATGCCTGATAGGTGAACCACTCACTGACAAAACCGTTCAACGGCGGGATGGCCGTCACTGCCAGCGCGCCAACGAGGAAGGTCAGCGCCGTCCAGGGCATTCGGCGGGAAAGTCCGCCCATGTCATTTAGGTTACGAGTCCCAGTGGCCATGATCGCTGAACCCGCGCCGAGGAAGAGCAGTCCCTTGAAGAAGGCGTGGTTGAGCATGTGATACAACGCGGCGAGAAAGCCCAGCACTGCCAGAGTCGGGGACGGGAGCGCCAGGCCGACCATGCCGAGTCCCAC
This sequence comes from Anaerolineales bacterium, assembly GCA_041918465.1. Taxonomy (GTDB): domain Bacteria; phylum Chloroflexota; class Anaerolineae; order Anaerolineales; family Villigracilaceae; genus Denitrolinea. Next base: position 3,976 of record JAYRVQ010000581.1, on the reverse strand, counting down.
CCCCATCAGAATAATGCCAACGTTCTCCACGCTGGAGAAGGCCAGCAGTCGTTTGATATCTTTTTCCGAGAGGGCGTAGAACGCGCCGAAGACCGCTGAAAGCACACCGAACGAAAGGACGGCGAATCCCCACCACATCACTGAGCCGCCGAGCAAGTCCACGCAGAAGCGCAGAATGCCGTAGACCGCGGTCTTCTTCATCACCGAGGCCATCAGCGCGGAGACGTGACTGGGCGCGGCCGCGTAGGTGTCGGGCGTCCAGAAGTGGAGCGGAACCATGCCCGCCTTCGCGCCAAAACCGAGGAAGGCCAGCACGAAAGCGATGTCTTTGACGACAGGCGAAAGTCCCGCGGCGCGAATGCCAGCGAAGTCGAATGTGCCCGCCTTCCCAAAGAACAGGAAGAAGGCCACCATGATGAGCGCTGCGCCGACGTGCGCCACGAGGAAATAGACGAAGCCCGTCTTGGCGGATTCTTTTTTATCGAATTCCCACACCACGAGGAAGTAGGAGGCCAGCGTCATCAGTTCCCAGAAGATGAGGAAATAGAAGGCATTGGTAATCGTCACCACCACCAGCATGGACGCCATGAACAGGTCGGTGAAGAAACTGACCGAGACGTTGGCGGGCGCGTCGGTGAACGAGTACAGGCTGGTCGCCACGCCAACGAGACAGATGAGTCCCACCATCAGCGTGGAGAGCAAGTCCAGTTGGATGGCGAACTCGCCGAAGGGCGGGATGGCGAACAACGTCAGCGTGGGAGGCGCGTCCGCAGTCAACGCGAGGATCACGGCGATGACTCCGCTCACAGAGCCGATCAGCCCGAAGAAAGCCGCGACCCCGCGCGAGGTCCGACCCGAAACGAGCAGGGAGAGAAGCGCGCCGACGAGGTACAAGGTCAACGCGAGAATGAAGAATTGGATGGAGGTCATTTCGTCCCTCCTGTCACGCGGGCGGTTTCCTTCATCTGTACGATCAATGTTTCGGGAATGCCCGCTTCATCGTCCACGAGATGGATGGCCTTGTGCGGACAGGCCTCGGCGCAGGCGGGTCCGTTCTCGCGGAAGTAGCACAGGTCGCATTTGATCGCCACCGTTTTCTGCCCGATGTTCCACGCCAGCAGGGAGAGTTGCTCCTGGTAACTTTGCTCGCGCAGATACATCGGGTCGGGGTCGAACGGCGCGTTGAGGAACGCGTACTGGCCGAGGTTGAGTTCGAGGCCTGGCACGGGCGAGCCGCCTGGCAAGATGTTCCCAAACGGACAGGCCAGCGCGCACATCTTGCACCCGACGCACAGGCTCTCGTTCAGCACGATGGAGTCTTCCTGGTGCGTGATGGCGTGTACGGGACAGACCAGCGCGCACATGGCGTCTTCGCAGTGACGGCACTGGATGGGCATGATGCCCTGCGGCGTGCGCGTCACGTGCAAACGGGGATACGCCTGCAAGCCCGCGGCGCGGTGCGCCTCTGTACACGCGGCAAGGCAGGCAAAACACCCAACGCACTTTCGGTTATCTGCAATTACGAAGTGATACATGGTGTGCCCTTCGATTGGATTGAAACAACCTGTACACGGATTTTACGGATGCCACGGATTTACACGGATTTTTTAAATGTCTTATCCGTGTGACTCCGTCAAATCCGTGTTTATCCGTGTACAAAATATTCGTTCAAGATAGATTTACAATAAAAGAAACTTTCTGTCATCGGATAGGCGCGGATTTTTGGGGGGCATTCAGTTAACAGGCGCGGGGACGGATGTTTGCAGCGCGTCCACGTTTGTTAATTCCCATCTCAACAAACGCGGAGGGCGAAAATACGATGGTGTTATACTCGGTTCAGGAAAACCTTTAACCACGAAGGACACAAAGACCACTAAGGAAAACCACAAATTAAGGCTCTTCCCTTTGTGTTCTTTGTGGTTAGGCTCTTAACCCATGTCCCGCATATTTTGGCGAAGGCTACTCATCACCGCATTTGCATTGCTTGTTGGACTGTTGCTCGCCGAGGGGATTCGACGCCTGTTCTTCCCGCAGTCCAGCGGCTGGATTTTGTTTTTCCTGTGCGGGACTCTGACTGCTTCGCTCGTTCTCTTCCTGGACCTTCGGCTGGCCGCGGTTTCCTCCAGGCTGATTGCCCCCTCCCCCCGCCTCGAAGCGGACCTTCTCCAATTGAATCGCGAACTTGAAGAACGCGCCCGCACCAACCAAAACGAACTGGCGCGCCTAAACGTGGAACTGTCCCTGCAAATGGCACAGCACCAGCAGGCTGAATCCGCGGCGCGTTTGAGCGAAGAACGTTTCCGCAATCTGGCTGACAACATCCAGGAGGGATTGTCCATCATCGAAAACGGGAAGATGGTCTACATGAACGAACGCGTCTGCGAGATCTTCGGCAAATGTCCCGAAGGCGACCTGCGCCAGCGCGTCCGCGATTTCGCCACTCCCGAAGAAGCGGCACGAATCAACGCCCTGCTCACGAAGAAATCCCCCTCCGAACTGCAATATTGGATCCGCCGCCCCGATGGAAAACTGCGCTGTATCCGCGAACATTATTCCACCGTGCGCTCCGAAGACAGCAGCCGCCTGTTCATCGTCACATCCGACGTGACCGAGCGCGAGCAGGCGTATCAAAATCTGGAACAGTCCTTCGGCGACCGCACACGCGAACTCTCCACCGTGCTGGAAATTTCCCAGCGCATTGCGTCCACACTTGAACTCGAACCGCTCCTCAACTTGATTCTCGACCAGATCGCCTCGATCATCCCCTACAGCGGCGCGGCGATTTACACTCTCGAAGAAAACAGTCGCTTGAAAGTGGCGGCATATCAACTGCCCAACATGCCCAATCTCGCCCCATCCTTATCCCTGCCGCTTGAACACGCGGGTAGGTTCCGCCCCGTCGTCACCGAAAAACGGGTGCTGGTTTTGGAAGATGTGCGCGGCGAGCCTCCACTGGCGCGGGCGTATCAGGCGGCTGGCCTTGCCATCCCGACCGCGCTTTTCCAACATTCCCACTCATGGATCGGAATCCCCCTCCTCCTGCGCGGACAAGTCACGGGCTTACTCAGTCTCGCCCACGAACAGCCTGGCTACTACACCGAGACGCACGCCCGCCTCGCGCAGGCCATCAGTCACCAGATCGCGGTTGCCATCGAGAACGCCCGTCTCTACGAACAAGCGCAGGACCTTGCCACCCTCGGCGAACGCAACCGCATCGCCCGCGAACTGCACGACTCGGTCACTCAACTGCTATACGGGATCAGTCTGCTCAGCACCGCCGCCAGCCGTTTAGCCAACAAAGGCAACATTTCGCAAGTGCAGGAAAACCTGACCGAGATCAAAGACAACGCCCTGCAAGCCTTACAGGAAATGCGCCTGCTGATTTTGGAATTGAATCCGCCCCTGCTTCAAAAGCATGGACTGGTCGCGGCGCTGAAAGCATCCCTCGAATCCATCGAATCCCGCGCGGGACTGGAAACGGAGTTGCGCTCCGACGGGGTGGGACGCCTCCCCCGCGCCATCGAACCCGACGTCTACCGTATCGCGATGGAAGCGCTCAACAACCTCGTCCGCTACGCCCGCGCCAAAAAAGTGACCGTGGATCTGCAAACCCGCAGTAACTGGGTCATCCTCGACATCAGCGACAACGGCGTCGGCTTTGACGTGGATCGCGTCCGCAACGGCGGCGGGATGGGAATCCACAACATGGAACAGCGCGCCAAACATCTAGGAGGCCGTCTCGAGATCACCAGCCACCCAGGAGAAGGGACGCGGATCAAGGCGGAGATTCCGTTGCTGGGACACGCGATAGAATAGGAATTAATAGATTTTGTGGAGCGGGATGGTATCCCGCTCATTATAGGCGTGCGGAATACCATCCCGCACCACATCACACAGGAGCCAACCATGAGCAACCCAATCCGAGTCATGATCGTGGACGATCATCCCGTTGTGCGGCGGGGAATCAAGTCCCTGG
>JAYRVQ010000580.1:0-2077 GCA_041918465.1 Anaerolineales bacterium | reverse complement strand
TCGATGGAAAAATGGCGATTGTTACGATGTGGAAATCTTAGATTATCATTAGGAAAATAAAATGACAAACAAACACCCCCCAATACACCCAGGAGAAATCCTGCACGAATAATTTCTAGAGCCGATGGGCATTAGCCAGTACAGGCTTGCCATGGATATTAGCGTGTCTCCGCGCCGTATCAACGAGATCGTTTTAGGCAAGCGTGCCATCACGCCCGACACGGCTCTGCGGCTGTCCCTGTTCTTCGGCCTTTCGGAACGCTTCTGGATGAATCTTCAAACCCGCTATGACATCGAAGTGGAAAAAGATAATCTGGCAGACAGGCTTGCGAAAGAAGTCCACGTATATGCAGTGGCGTAAATTGGTAGCAAAATTGGCGGCGTAAAAGCCGCCTTTTTGTTTAACGTTTGTACGACTCGCTCAGTACGTGGAAGTCCATTCGAACTCGCGTCCAGTCCGCGGGCGAAGTCCATGCGCGGAGGTGGGGACATAACCTCGACCCCCATCAATCCGTCTTCAAAAGCGACATAACAACATTGTCCCAAAACCGTTCGCGGAACCAGCGGTGTTGACGGAGAGTTCCTTCCATGGTGAAGTTCAGGCTTGTGAGTAATTGAATGGAGCGGGTATTTTCCGAGAGGATAAAGGCTTGAATGCGGTGGAGATCCAACCGGGTGAAACTGAACTCGATCACGGCTTGCAGTGCCTCTTTCATCAGTCCCTGTCCCCAATATGTGCGTGACAGATCGTAGCCGATGTCGCCGCGCCTATCCCATTTGCTGAATATCTCATAACCGCAGGTGCCGATCAAGGTGGGATTCTCTTTCAAGGATAGTCCCCATACAATTCCCTTCCCTGTGTGGAAATAATCGTAGTACTCCTCCGCAATGGGACGGGCTTGCGAAAGTTCGGTCAGCGGATTCATAAAAAATTGCGTGACGAGGGGGTCGGAGCAGTACGCGAAGATGGCCTCGGCATCCTCCACGTGGATCTCACGCAGAAGCAGGCGTTTGGTCTCCAATTGCGGAAACGCGCCAGAAAAGAATTGATCCCAGTTTGGCATGGTATCTCTCCTGATGAAATTATAGCGCACCTGTAGAATCAAAACTGCGCGCCGCGGGGCAAAAGCCACCTGTGTCTCGACACGGCTACGTCAGTCGACAACCACTCAGTACGAGGAAGTCCGTTTTGACACTCCCTGCGGTCGCAACGCGTCGCATTCGGACTCGCGTCTCAGGCCGCGGGGGAAGTCCATGCGCGGAGGGTAGATTTTCCAAATACGGTTATAATCTCGTCAGCCATGAAAACCATTTCGCCTGTGATCCGCAAGGAAGTGATTCGCCGTCTCGTGGACGAGTTCCAACCCGAGACAATCTACCTGTTTGGGTCACATGCCTGGGGCAAGCCGAGCGAGGATAGCGACATGGATCTGATGGTTATCATTCCAGAAAGCCGCGAGAATCCCATCCAGCGCGCTGTCCGTGCCCAGCGTAGTTTACTGGGAGTCAAAATCGCGGTGGATGTGCTCGTAAAAACGCAGAAAGAATTCCAACGCTACACCTCCGTCAAAGCATCATTGGAGGCACAGATTTCCAGGGAAGGAAAACTTCTGTATGGACGCAAAGCGCTCGTTGGTGCATAACTGGCTGATAAAGTCGCGCCGCGACCTGCTCTCGGCCAAGCGACTGGCGCGCGGCGCGGAACCGTATCTCGACACGGCCATTTATCATTGCCAGCAATCGGTGGAAAAGGCGGTCAAGGGCTGGCTGGTTTATCATGATCAGTCGTTTGAAAAATCACACGATCTGCGGCTTTTGGTCACACAGGCTTCCGAGGTCGACTCGAAGTTCACCAACTGGCTTGACATTGCGGTGCAAGTCTCTCCCTACGCAACAGCCTATCGCTATCCCGGGGAAATACTTGAACCCACAGAGACAGAATACAAGGATGCCTTCAAAGCCGCCAGCAAGTTTTATGAGTTTGTCTGCTCACTGCTCCCGCCCGAAGTGAACGCTCCCAAGAAAAAATAATCAACCAAATCCAGAATCAAAACCGTGCGCCGCGGACAAGTCCGCG
>JAYRVQ010000579.1:0-1828 GCA_041918465.1 Anaerolineales bacterium | reverse complement strand
GGCATGTATATAATACCCACGGTCACACACCTGCTCCACCTGCACTGCACCAAGCGCAGCGCGGTGCAAGTGTGGCGGGCGGTGCCAGGGAATTGCGTTTTCCACCTTCTAAAAATACGCAATTTGTGACCGAGTGCGGTATAATGCGCTTTGCTTTCCCACAGGAAAGACTGTTTCGGGGCGTGGCTCAGACCGGTAGAGCGCACGGTTCGGGTCCGTGAGGTCGGAGGTTCAAATCCTCTCGCCCCGACAGAAAGTACGAAGAATCGCCCACCCAACGGGCGATTTTCTTTTAAGTTGGCGGCTTCCCCGAGGCCTGCGTTATTTTGGCTCTTCCGTAATTAACGGGAAAGAGCCTAACCACGAAGGAAACCAGGTATACAACGGGAAAAAAAGGGGCTGATTTTTCGAGCATTTTTCCTTCGTGACCTTTGTGTCCTTTGTGGTTGAAAAAGGGTTTCCTGTTAAAAATAGTAGAGCCGTTATTTTTTAGCAAAACCCATCGAATTGTAGACGGGTTTTTGATTCCAACCGATAATTCTGTAATGCTTTCGCAAACCCTCGCGCGAGGTGAAAAAGGTACAATCGTTCCGTGGGTCGTTTTGACGGCTTTACCATCCAATGGACAGAACGCGCCGAAGAGATCGGACAACCTGCCTGGGACGCGTTGTCCGCAGGCAGGCCCTTCGCCAGTTATCGCTGGACTCGTTTCGGTGAAACTGTCATGTCGGATTGTCAGCCGACTCACCTCAACCTGCACTTTGACAACCAGCCCGCCGCCCGCGCGACCTTTTGGCGGGTCGCCTCGGAACCGCTTCCGCTTCCTCCTCTCGTGCGGACTCCCGTCTCCTCATTCCTGCGGCGCAGGCCGCTCCTCATCTGCCGCGCCCCGCTCGCCAACTGGACAGGTCTGCTCCTGCCGGATGATCCGTCCCTGCGAAGCGCGGCGCAGACGGTGATCCATGCCGAAGGTTTGCGCCTGCTCGAAGAGACGCGCGGCTCCTATCTGCTCTTTGACTTCCTCGACGCGCCTGACCTCGTCTGGCCCCCCGATGTGATTGTCACCACGGTCTCTGACCCGGGCACGCGGCTGGACATCCGCTGGAAATCCTTCGATGATTATCTCGCCAGCACAGACAAGCGCGGCCGCCAGCATTACAAGCGCGTCCAGCATGAAGCGGATGAACTCGGTCTTCAGATGTCAGAGCACACTTCCATTGAGAACCTGGATGAGTCTCTGACTCTCATCCGCGCGGTCGAAAAAAAATTCCGCGCCGCGCCCAATCCGTGGATGCGTTCCCTGCTTGAGAATGCGACACAGGTGGGCGGTATCTGGCAGGAGGTTCGTCAAGGCGGACGCCTCGTTGGTTGCGGATTGTTGCTTGAAGATAACGGCGTCATGCTTGCCACCGCGCTGGGACTGGCCGAAGATGTGCAATATGCCTATTTTTTGCTGGTATATGCGTCCCTGCAAATTGCCATTCGGTGGCAGGTGAAAACCCTCCGCCTCGGGAGCGGCGCGTACGATGTGAAGCGCCGCCTCGGTTGTGAACTGGAATCCAATAACCACACTGCTATCGCTGCACACGGTCCCGTGCTCAGGCGACTGGCGAAGTGGTTGGGATAATAAGGTTAAGGCTGTGATTCTCGGTATCCCACTCTCCATTCTTCTGTTAGTCGTGCTCGTAATTTTTTACAGCATTGACTTTACCTTCATGTCCCGTTACGACCGCGCGCGACAAAAGGGTAAAGGCTGGGCTTGGGACTATACGTTAATGACCATGGCCGCTGGGCTGATCATCCTTCTCCAGCCCTGGCTATGGCCGGG
>JAYRVQ010000578.1:0-2736 GCA_041918465.1 Anaerolineales bacterium | reverse complement strand
CAAATGTCCGGACCAGAGCGAGAGCAATTCGTCCCGAAAGTGGACGCGCATCTCGTCCCGGAAAAATTTGTTAAGGTTGGCGACCAGCTCATCACTGGTCTGAACACCGAACATGGAGAGCGTCTGCAGGTTGACGTTCACGCTTTTGATGAGGGCGATGCTGGCCTCGACCTGGCCGGGATGCTCGTCGAAGTAGCGGTTCAGGTCCCGGACCCCCTGCCTGCGGAGGCCGTCGAAGAAGGTTTTGATCTCGCTGAAATCCTGCTCCCAAAGCGAGATGGGCGCGTGTTCGAATAACATTTGGTAGTGCCTTTCACTTTTGGCCTTTGGCATGGCGGCCTCCAACAAGATTTCTTTCATTATACGTGAGTGTGACGATGATTACCCAGCCAGTTGGAGGATGTCTTCCGATGTGACCACGATCAGGTTCGACGCGGCATACGCGACCATCTGCTCGTACGCGGCGAAAATTGCGGATTGGTCTTCGGGGGCGCGGAGTTTTGATGGGTCGGGTGCGGACAGATTCCAGGGCGGGGGGAGCGGCTTGCCCTTTTTATCTTTGTCCATCGTGAAGTAGATTGAAGACCATGCCTCCGCGCCATTGCGATAGAAATTGTTTTCGTGGACGAGCGAGGTGATGAACGGAGCGCGGCTGTTGGTCAATTTGCCAAATTGACCATCCCATTCCGCGAGTTGACTCTGCAACAGCGCGGTCGGGTTGTACGCGTCGGCGTTCGGTTTGGACATGAAGTTCCACCAGAAGTTATCCGTGCCATCAATGAGCGTGGTGCGCGTCACACTGAAATCGGACGGACGCACAAGCAGGTCGTTGACGTATTCGAAAGGTTCGTTCACCTTCGTCCCCGACTCGTGATAGAGCAGAGTCATCTGCGCGCCGAGCGCGGCATAGACGCGTTGCGCGGCATCCTTGATGCGCGGGTCGCTGTTGGGCGCGGGTGCGACGATGGGATTCCGCCCGAAGACTTGCGCAACGTAGGCATATCCGCCGGGCTGTGAACGATCCAATTCGCCTGTTTCCAAATTCAGCGCGTAGGTTTCGTAATCGAGCAGGGTTTGATACAACTCCGCGTCGCTGAGATTTTTCAGTCGCGAGTCGAAGCCTGTGTAAAGTGGGTGCGGCGGGCGGACGTGATAACTGATGGTCATGTCCGAGTTGCGGAAGCGTTCGATCACATCGGGACGAGTCTCCGCCAGCGCGCGCGTGATCTCGGCGGTGAAGTAGAAGTCGCCGCGCACGCCATATTTCTCGAACAGGTCCACAATTTGGAGGAGGATGTCCGCGCTCTCGGCGGGATGACTCCAATCGTGAACGTTGATGATGAAGGAGATGTAGGCGGTATCAAGTATTTCAGTGTCAGGTGCTTTGACGCTTATGGCAGTTTGCTCCCACGCGGCGTAGGCGTCGGCCATTTCGGAGAAAGTCGCCCACTGTACCTGTCCGCTTGCGACTAGGGGATCAACCACCTCGGTCAGGAATTTTTCAATCACTGCGAACGGATGTTGTGGGTCGCCGCGAAATTCCCCGGGATGGATGGTGAAGTGGAATACATTAACCTTGCCCGCCTGCTCGGCTTCGAGCGAGGCGTAGAGACTCTGCTTGAGATATTCGAAGTAGGCCTCATCGCCACCCGCCTCGTCACTGCGGCGCATGGATGCAAAGTTGTTTTTATCGAACTGACCTTCGGGCAGGAAGACCACCGCGCTGTCGGGATCGTGTTGCGTAAAGAGTGCAAAATCGGTTCCGTCTGTCCCACCTGCTGGCCGCCACGGGGTCACGCCTACGAGGGACAAATCGGTGGACTGTGTTTCGGGATTTTTCCAATCGCTGTTCACGTCCAACCCCGCGCAGGCCGCGGCCTCGAAGAGATCGGGATATAAATTCCCACCCGACCAATATCGAATATCTGTCACGCCCGAGGCTTGTGTGATGAGCGACATCTCCTGCTTCATCACGTCGCACCATTCCTGCACCGTCCGCGACGTGGAATTCTTTCCGAGATGAGCGTCCTCGTGGAAATGAAGCGCGAGTTCGTGGCCGCGCGCCGCCAGGTCCGCGAGGATCGAATCCCCCGTCTCGATGGCAACGCTCGTAAACGGCGACTGTGCCTGGATCGTCATCCGTCCGCCGTGCGCCTCGACGATCTGTGTGATGGCAAGAATATCCTGAACGTGACGCTCGAAGAATTGCGGTTGGTGATAATCTGCTTTGCCGCCGCGATAGCCCTGCGCGGTTTCGCCCATCGGCTCGATGTGCATGCCGATGGAAAAAAGCAGGACGGCTGATTCGGGACTCGCGATTGACGACTCCCCCGCTTCATTTTCAATGGGTTGGCTGGTCGCCGCTTCGACAGTCCCCGCCGCGGCAGATGGCGCGCAAGCCGAGGTCAACAGTGCCAGTAAGAGAATGGCGTAGAAACTTTTTGTGTTCATGACGGTCTCCTTTGTATGCAGGATACCTGCCATGAATCAAGAACGGATTCAGCAGATGTAAAACGGCTGTAAAAACCGGGACGGATCAGTCTCTCACACTGCGCGTCATTTCCCCTCCGCGTTACTTCCAATCGCTTAATTCATCTTCCAGCGTTTCGATCAACTTGTTGTATTTGTCCGACCCATCTTTTGTGACACCCTCAACAACGATTCGATTAAGTCCCTCAACGATACTCTCATCTTCTTCGGGGGAAATATTCTGTTCGAGCAGGGGGAAAACCAGAT
>JAYRVQ010000577.1:0-4786 GCA_041918465.1 Anaerolineales bacterium | reverse complement strand
TCTCAGCGCGCGTAATCCGTTCTACATCCTGCCGCCCGCATCCACCACCGATCATCCCGTGCATTGGACGGAGGTGGAGTGGGGAGAGTAAGCGACTTGCGCGGAAAGGCTGTTGGCGGTAGGATTGATATAATCGTCATGAAAACAACCCAGTATTTCCAATACACCCGCCAACGACCTGATCGTGTCATCATTTTGGATGAATGGATTGAGCGAGTAATAGCCCGTCCAGTAAAAGAAGTACGCCAATCAGATGGACGGATTCGCCGCTGGGCGCGTATCGCAGAAATGGGCAACCGCGCATTACGAGTGATCTTGCTCGAAGATGGAGAGACTATCCATAACGCTTTTTTTGACCGAGACTTTAAGGAGTAAGCTATGAAAATTAAATATTTTGAAGATACCGACACCGCATTGGTGGAGTTTTCAAACAATCCGCCTGCCGAAACGCGTGAACTCAATGAAAACATCTTTATTGACCTTGACAGCCAAGGACGCGTCGTTAGTCTTACAATTGAACACGCCAGCCAATCAAGTGGAATGCAGGAATTTATGTTCCAACGATTTCCAGCGGGAGTGTCTGCCTAGTTTTAGACGCCCCTTCATGGGGCGTTTTGATTTTTGCATGAGGAAATAACATGTGCGGACGTTTTACCTTAACCGTTGACCCCTCAGATCTGCAAGACGCCTTCGCAGGCTACACCTTCCCGCCCAAATTCGCGCCGCGCTTCAATATTGCCCCCTCGCAACCCATCCTCGCCATTCCCAATGACGGAAAAAACGCGGCGGACTTCTTAGTCTGGGGACTCATCCCCTCCTGGGCAAAGGACCCGTCCATCGGCAATCGCCTCATCAACGCCCGCGGCGAAACGCTCGCCGAAAAGCCCTCCTTCCGCGGCGGCTTCAAATACAAGCGCTGTCTCATCCTCGCCGACGGCTTCTACGAGTGGAAGTCCCAGCCCGGGACGAAAACCAAAATCCCACACTTCATCTTCCTCAAGTCGCGTCAACCCTTCGCCTTCGCGGGTCTCTGGGATGAATGGCATTCGCCCGACGGAGGAAGCATCCGTTCAGCGACCATCATCACCGTTGAACCCAACGAACTCATGGCGACTCTCCACAACCGCATGCCCGTGATTCTCCACCCGTCGGACTATGCTCAATGGCTGGACCCTGCGCCTCGCGCGCCCGATAGCCTGCTCCCGCTCATCAAACCTTTCCCCGCGGACGAGATGTCCGCCCACCCCGTCAGCACCCTCGTCAACTCGCCTGCCAACGACCGCGCCGAATTGGTTGTGCCAGCGTAGCCTGAGTGTGTCGCACCTTACCGACAAGAATCGCCTACCGAGCAAGGTGCGACGCACCCTCTTCCTGAAACCTCGCACCTGAAACCTGACACTTGAAACTCACCTCCCGCTTCCCCGCCCTCGCCTCGAGCGACTACGTTCTATTCCTCATCGGACAATTTGCATCCGTCATTGGGACGTGGATGCACAACACCGCGCAACCCTATCTGGCCTATCGCATCACCGGCCGTCCTCTTGACTTGGGAATTATCGGCTTTGCCGCCACCCTGCCAACCTTGATCTTTGCCCTCCCGGCAGGCGTACTTGTTGAACGCTGGGATAAGCGCAAGACCGTCATCATTTTGCAGGCCATCATGTCTCTGCAAGCCTTTGGCCTCGCCGCGCTGACGCTCACGGGCCGCGTCCAGATCTGGCATATCACACTGCTGGCCTTCATCTTTGGCACCGCCTCTGCGGTGGAGATTACCGCCCGACAGGCCATGCTCATCGAACTGGCCGGGCGCGAAGCCCTGCCATCTGCAATTGCATTACAGACCACCGCCTTTAACCTTGGGCGCATCCTCGGACCGTCTTTGGCCGCTCCGCTCCTCGCCGCCGGCAGCGAGGGGCTGGTCTTCCTCGTAAACGGGATCAGTTTCCTCTTCGTCATTGGAGGACTCCTTTTAGCGCGCACCCGCTATAAGGTCCCGCGCGAGGCGAACCAGGAATCCAGCCTTGGAGCAGAATTTCGCGAGGGCCTATCCTACATCCGCAAGAATAACGTGGTCGCGTCCATCATTCTGATGTCTACGCTATTGGGTTTTTTTGGGATGCCGCTCCTGCAACAGATTCCCGCCCTGGGACGGGATGTGCTCCAGACTGTCCATGACACCGAGCAGATCGTGGCTACGCGCACTAGTCAATTATATATTGCACAAGGCTTCGGCGCCCTCACTGCCGCTTTCCTGGCGGCTTTTTTTAGCGCATCCAAACGTAAAGGCCTGGCGTTGATACTTGGTCAGGCATCATTCATTCTGGCGCTGATCGCACTCGGCCTTGCCAGGAACTTATCGCTTTCCCTCGGTTTATTGATACTAATCGGCTATGGCTCGGTGACGCAACTTGTTACCATGAACACCCTCATCCAATTGCAGGTGCCAAACGGACTGCGCGGGCGCGTCTTTGCCATGTATCTTTGGGCGCTTCAGGGTGTGGCCCCGTTCGGAAGTCTGCTCATTGGCGGACTGGCACAAACGTGGGGCGTCCCTCTCGCGACCATGGTTGGCGGCCTGGTCATGCTGGTTACCATTGGCGCGTTACACCTGCTCAACCCCGGCGTCCGCCATGCGCGGCTTAACAGTGAATGAGAAGGCGGCTTGACGCACAATTTTGCCGCTGTTATGATGATTATCGAGGAACAGAAATGGACCCCGACTACAAACAGGAAAAAACGCAGGCGACGAAGGGAAGTGTCAAACCTGCAGAACAACAACCCAAAATCCCGCGCCGTAACCTGCTGGCCGAATGGATCACCGCCCTGCTTTCGCTTGGATTGGGCGAATCCATGTTACGCGTCGGCACGGCGATACTCTCCCTCGCTTTGATCGTCGCGGCCATCTGGCTTTTAGGTGTTTTCAATGAACAAGTCCCGCAGGCTTTGCAGACGCGTCCCGCGCTGGCGGCTGGACCGACTGCGACTCCCGGCATAGACCCGAGCCTGCTTCCGCCTCCCACAGATTTTGCGCTCCCCGGCATTTTCCGTCTCGCGGAACCGCACACCAACGTTCCCTCGCGGCCGAGACAGGAGATTGTCAAATACACCGTCCAGGATGGCGATTCAGTCTTCGGCATCGCGGAAAAATTTGGTCTCGAACCCCAGACCATCCTATGGGGAAATTACAACATTCTGGCTGACGATCCCCACTCCCTGCGACCAGGACAGGAACTCAACATCCTGCCCATCAATGGTGTTTATTACGAATGGCTGGGCGATATCAGTTTCGAGGATTGGGCCAAATTCTTTGGCGTCACCGCGCAGGATATCATCGAATACCCCGGCAACGAACTTGATCCCGAAACCATCGGCGATTATGCCAGCCCAGCCATCGAAAAAGGGACCTGGCTCATCATTCCCGGCGGAGAGCGCGAGTTCACAACCTGGTATGCGCCCTTCGGAGTAACACGTGATGAACCCGCTTCTGCCCGCGCCTGGGGACCTGGCGCATGTGGCGCCATCTCAGGAGGCAATATTGGCTACGGCACCTATATCTGGCCAGCCGGTCGTCATTTTCTCTCCGGGTATGACTACTCCCCCGCCTCCAATCACTGGGGCATAGACATTGACGGTGAGACAGGCGACCCAGTCTACGCCACCGACGCGGGTGTGGTTGTCTACGCGGGCTGGAACGATTACGGCTACGGCAACATGATCATGATCGACCATGGCGACAATTGGCAGTCACTCTATGCTCATTTGGAATCACTCTGGGTGGGATGCGGCGAAAGCGTCGGACAGGGACAGACCATCGGTGCGGTCGGCTCGACCGGTAAATCCTCTGGCTCGCACCTGCACTTCGAGATCATGCACGGAACCTACAAAGTTAATCCGTGGGATTACCTGCCGCCGCCGTAACCTCACCCTATCCCTCTCCTGAAAGGAGAGGGGCACGCCTTGCCAAAGACAAATGCCTCGACTATAATGCCCATCGTTCCCGGGCGCGTAGCTCAGTTGGTCAGAGCGCATGTATCACACACATGAGGTCGGGGGTTCGAGCCCCTCCGCGCCCACCATCAGAAACCAGGTTTCTTCGAGAAACCTGGTTTTCCGCTTATAATCCCACCCATGCCAACCCGCACCAACGAACAATGGCTCGCAGACCTGCAAGCAGACGGCCCTGCCCGCGAGGCCGCGCTGGAGGATCTGCGCGCGGTCATTGCAAATGGCCTGCCTTACGCGCTCTCGCGCTGGGTCTCTCCCAGTGAGCCTCAATTTGAATTTCTCGTAGAGGAAGTGACACAAGAGACTTTACTCCGCATCCTCGACCGCCTGCACACCTTTGAAGGCCGAAGTCAGTTCACCACCTGGGCCCACAAGATCGCCATCCGCATCGCACTCTCGGAGTTGAGACGTAAACGCTGGCGAGACTCATCCCTTGACGAGATGGTGGATGACGAAGAAGCGCCCGCCCCCGAATCCCTGCTGGAAGATTCCGGAGCAAGTCCTGAAACGTCCGTCGAGCGAGCGGACATGATGACGCGCCTCCGCCGCATCATTGCCGAGGAGTTGACCGACCGCCAACGCCAGGCGCTCCTCCTCCTTTCTGTACAAGATGTTCCAATGGATGAGGCCGCCCGCAAACTCAAGACCAACCGCAACGCCCTGTACAAACTCCTGCACGATGCCCGCCTGCGGCTCAAGCGGCGACTCTCTCTGGAAGGCCTGTCCGCACAGGAAGTATTGGCCGCCTTCGAGACAGGGTAAGAAATTTTCCCCGCCCATC
>JAYRVQ010000576.1:0-14895 GCA_041918465.1 Anaerolineales bacterium | reverse complement strand
TCGCTGACGTACCCCTCGTTCAAACTGACCGCGCAGTTGGTCGCCGTTTGGATGAGCGGAATCCCACCCGGTGCGGTCGCGTCATCGGATGATGGATTGATGGACGATCCCTCCCCGACGATGATGTTCACCCAGAAATTGTCGCTCAACCCGATCGAGACGGCCTGCCCGAACGGATTCCGCAACCCAAAGACGCCCGTGTAACTACCGTTTTGGGATGGCGCGATGAGTTCCACTGAAACATCCACAGTTTCGCCGGGCAGGGTGACGGTGAGCGGGACGGAATCGGGCGCGCTCATGCGGTTCCCCGCCAGGAAGACGAGGTGGTAACTCGCGTCCCACGGACAAGTGCCCATGTTTTTCAATCGCCACGTCTTCGTGAAGGATTGTCCGCTTTTCATGCGCGTCCCGTCGAGAATGGTCACATCCTCCATCAGGACGGCCTCGTCTGTGCAGTCATCGGGACGCGGCAGGATGCCTTCCGGCGTAGCCGTCGGCGTGGGAGTGGCCGCAGGTCCGGCGGGCAGGGTGGAGGTCACGAAGAGAGGCGGAGGGGGAGTCCGCGTTTCGACGGTGATGCATCCCCTCAGCATTCCAAGAAAAAGCAGGGCGGGAAGGATTGTCCGCATGAACGGATTGTAACTGAAATTAAAAGCAGTTCGGTGGTCGAGTAGGATGAAATCCGTATCGAGACCACCGAACTGCTACGTTGCGCGGGTTTTACGGCACGGCGAAGACAACCACGTAGTAACCGTAATTGTTGTAGAACGAATAACCGACACCGATCTCGGTGTATTTGGTGCTGACGAGATTCGCGTTGTGCCGTGTGTCGCCCTGGTCGTTGGCCCACCATGTGACGACTCCCTGACCGGTGAGTGGCGGCCAACTTCCGTAAACGTTTTCGCTCACTGAGGAGGCGGAATAGCCCGCGGCGCCAACGCGTGACAAGGGGGATGAGCCGTTGGAGCCGTTGTGATAGAAGAGTTGGTTGCAGGCCATATCGGCGCTGTGAGATTGGGCGGCCACGGTCAGTTTGGAGTTGACGGTGAAGGGAGTCAGTCCATTTTGGGCGCGGTAGGAGTTGATGGCCGCGATGACAGCATCCACGTTGGCCTGGCTGGTGGTGTAAGCGCAAGTGGAATTGACCAGCCCGATTCCGCCGCCGGTCGTCCCGCCTGTGCCTCCGCCGGAACCACCCGTGCCTCCGCCTGAGCCGCCTGCATCGGCGGTCGTGGAGACAACGTTGACGATGAGCCACAGGTATGTGCCCTCGTCAATCGGAATGGCCGCGCCGCTGGGTGTATGCATTTCAAAAAAGGCGCGATAAGTCGCGATTGAGCCGGGCGCAGTCATGTCCACCGCAACATCGAGAGTCGCGCCGGGCGCGGTTGTTTCAAGGGGAATCGAATTGGGCGCGCTCATCTGGTTCCCATTGCTAAAAACGAGGGCGTATTCACTTGTCCAGGTGCAGGTGCCGGTGTTTTTCACGCGCCAGACTTTGTGAATGGTTTCCCCCGCGGTGAAGGCCGCGTAATCCGGGACGGTCATATCCGCCACGAACTCAGCGCGGTTGGTGCAATCGGGTGGGTTGGTGACCACAACCACAGGAGCGGTGCTGGTGGGCGTGGCAGGCTCTTCCGCCGCGGCTGTGGGTGCGACGACCGTCGGGGCGGTGGTGACGGTGGGCGGAACTTTTGTGTTGGTGGCAGTGACAGGAGGCGCGGTCTGGGTCCCGCCGCCGCAAGCCGTTAGAACAAAAACCACGAGCAGAAAGACCAAAAACAATTTTTTCATTCTCAAGATCCTTTCTGAAAAAAGAACAACCTATAAACTTGCTCTTTGGACGCGCATCGGTTCGATGGGGTCACTGGCAATCTGCGCCTCGAAGTTCTTTTGATTCAACACGGGCAGTTCGGCAAGGGTACGTACAAGACGGAACTTGACGAAGCGGATTCCATCCAGCCGCGCGGCCAGCGCGGGGTCGCGGCCGAGTTTGTAAGCCAGCAGGGAGGCCCGTCCGCCGGGGATCACAACCAGACTGCGCTCGCGCGGGTACGGACTTTCCGCCACTGCCCGACCCAGAACTGCCGAGGCCTTAAGATGAAAAACATATTCTGACGTTTCCCCCGACTCCCAGACCAACGTTCTCTCGTCGAGACGGTTCATCCCAAAATCCAGCCGCTCGCCAATGGACTGGAGCAGGTTTGCCGTTTCAGCAAGGTCCGACTTCCGCGCAGACGGCGCGTCCTCGGCCCGCATCTTCCAGCGACCTTCGGCCTGTTCCGCGTACGAGACCAGCACCTCGCCGACGAGTCCCAGCGAGGGCGTGAGCAGGCCGGGGAAACGCGGCGAGAGGTCGCGCAGGATTTCCGCGAATGTGCAATTTGGATGCGTGACGAGAAAATTGACAATGGCCATTTCCACGCGGTCGCTCAATGGTTCGCTCGCTTCCACCTCGCGCGAGAGTCCCCACAAACCCGTGTCCACGCTTTCGCCGCCGCGGTAACGGACGAGAGTCTCGTCGCCGCGCAGGGCCTCCTGCACCACTTTCGCCGCCTCGCGGATGATCTCGTCCGCGGGTTGGCGCGGGTCTCGGGGCGTGAGCGCGTGGGACGCTATCAGCGTGGATAAGGCCGCGGCGTGCAGAGGCAGGTAAACGGTCGGTTCGCCGCGGGCGGTGAGATGATTCCGGACCGCGGCGCGCAGGGAGGTCGCATCCGCTTCCTCGGATTCATGGTGGAGCCGCTCGCCGCGCGTCCACGCGACCTGCGCCGCGTCGTGTTGTGTCCGCATGGCGAGGCTTTGCAGATGGAATCCGTTGAGTTCCCCCGCGGCCAGCGCGGCGGTGAGGAAGGCGGGTTCAGGTTCGGGCACCAGCGCGAGGCAGGGTGTGCTTAGTTTGAGCAGCTCAAAAACGTGGCGAAGCGCGCCTTGCAGAGCTTCGAGATGCCAGACCCAATCGTAGCGGCGGCGGCGCAAAACAAGATGGAACGGTTCGGCGGATTCGCTTCCCCACAGCCACCCAGCCCACAGCGCGCACAGGGTCCAGAAGGCCTGGTTGGGACGCGGGAGCGCGGTGATGACCGCGGCGATGGGCGCATTCTTTACGATGGGTGCAAGTTCAGCGATACGGCCTTCAAAGAGAATCACGCCGCCGCTTTCGGGAATTTTATTCGGCCACTGGACGATGGGGATGGATTCGGCATTCGCTTCGCTCGCGGCCCACTCTGTCACCGCGGCTTCCAATGCCATCCAGACGTTGTTCTCCCGGAACTCATTCGAGACGGTGAGCTGTTTCGGGCGCGGACGGTCATTATCGGCTCTCCAAAGGTTGTTTGCCGTATCGCACGCGGACAGGAACAGCGCGCTGAGGGCGCGTCTCCGTTCCGGGGTGACGCCCGGCGCGTCAAGGCGGTTGATGAGGGTGGCGAGCGCGTAGATGGCGCGCGGCTGGTAGACGGCCAGCGCCTCCTCCGCATATTCGCGGTCGGGGTCATTGGGTTGGGCCACGCGTTCGAGCAGGCGCGCGCGGTGCAGTCCCGCGGTCTCTGCGATTTTTTGCGCGCGTTCCACATCGAAAGGCGTGACAGGTCTTTCGCCCGAGTCGCCGCAGGAAGGACAGCTGTAGCGGCGCGCGAAGGGCGCGTCCTCGCCTTTTTTCCAGAGGAAGGCGCGGGCGGGAATCTCCTGTCCGCAGTTGTTACATTTTGTCAGGTAGAGCGATTGCAGGTGCGTTTCGAGTCGTTCGTCCCCTTTTTTGGTGATGGCCAGGTCGGCGAGCGCGGCTTTGAGTTCGGATTCGCTCGGCGGCGAGGCGGTCATTTCGAGCAGGAAGCGCGAGATGGGATTATTGGCTGTGACGAGGACGCGGTATCCGGCGCGGGCGGCTTCGACAGCAAGTCGGGGCGCGGTCCCGAACGGGTCCAGCACCCAACTTCCTCGGTCCGCGTGAAGCGAAAGCCATTCGGCGGCGATCCCGTCTTCGAGCGGAGGCAGGAAGCGGGCGAGAGGTCCGTCGCGGGCGGGGGATTGTCCAACAATAAAGGGGATGTCAAGTACGCCCATATGAGAAGTATAACGCCCCCGTTGAAAAAATCAAGTGGTCAATCGCGTTTGCGCCGCCGGGCGGATAATTCCCCCAGCCGCATGGATGACAACTGACTGGCGACGAGGCCGATGAAAAAGAAGATCAGCCCGCTGACGATGGCCAACATGGCTCCCACGCTTACGCCGCGTCCGAGCAGGAGGAAGGGCGTGCCCCACAGAATCCCGAAGCCGATGCAGATGACCGAGAAGGAAAGAAAAATTTTCAGCGGGTTGAAGAGCATCGCCAGGTTGAGGATTTCCATGATGGTCTCGATGGCGGTGTAGGTGCTGATGGTGCTCCTGCCTTTTTGGCGCGGGTTGACGCGGATGGGATGTTCGAGAACGAGGTCTTTCTGGTTGAGGAAGGTCAGCGCGATCACATCGCTGAAGGCCATCGAGTCCGGGCAGACGGGCAAGTAGGCTTGAACGATTTCCGTGCGGTAGAGTTTGAAGCCGGAATTGAGGTCCTGGATGGGAAGCGGCATGAGCAGGCGCGTGAAGCGTCGGATGAGGGTCTTGCCGATTTCGCGGTACCAGTTTCCTTTTTGTGAAAGATCGCGGCGGCCAATGACAAGGTCGGCATCCTGTTCGACGGCAAATTCGAGCAGGCGCAGGATGTCTTCGGGTTCGTGTTGTCCGTCCCCGTCAATGGTGACAACGTAGGGAGTGGTCGCGTCGAGCAGTCCTGTTTTGAGCGCGCCGCCGTAACCGCGGTTAACCTTGTGGTGGATGGCGCGCACCGCAGGTGGCTTGACGTGACCATCGATGATTCTTTTGGACTCATCATTCGAGCCATCGTTGACGAAGACGATTTCCCAGCCGCGCTTCCCACAGAAGTCAATGAGGCGCGGCAGAAAGGCGGGTAGTGACTCGGCCTCATTGTAGACGGGCACAACAACGGTCAATTTGGGGAGCGGGACGCGTTTCGTCATTTCTTCCATCCAATATATAAACGGTTCAATCCCCATTGAGTCCAGAATGGCTTGCGGAGGATCTCCCGGAATCCCGCACGTGCCAGCCGTTCGCGGATCTCGGCTTCGGTCAAAAAGTAATCTTCGCCTTCCTCCATGCCGCGCTCGGAATCCATGTCCACTTTGGTGCCGAGGAAGCGGTCATACAACCAGACCACCTTATGGACGATTACTTCGATGAATGGCGCGCCCATCGTCACGATGATGTTTCCGCCGCGCCGCAGGACGCGGAAGGCTTCCGCGAGTTCCGCGTCTCGCTGTGGCTCAGGCGCGTGGTTAAGATTGGCAATAAAAGTCACTGAGTCGAACGAAGCATCGGGAAATGGCAAATGGGTAAGGTCTTCAACGATCTGTTCCTTGCTCAAACCCGCGTAAGGAAACACATCAATGCCCACGCCATTCCCGCCGAGATACTCTGTGATGAAACGATTGCCATAGCCGCATCCTACATCCAAACAATGTCCCCGCACTTCGGCGGCCACATAATCGAACCTTTCTGACGCCAGCGAGGACAGTCCCCAGCGGTCTTCGTGGAAGATGGTAAAGGCGCGCAAGGGAAATGTAGCAAAATCTATAATGCGTTGGGATTGGTTGCGACGTGACATGGAGTTAGTACAAGTATATCATCTCCGTTTTTTATGCAATAATGTTACAATTCCCCATATCTAGCCGTTCTCACCAAATTGGCGGAATATATGGCACTGATCGAACGCATCCTTCTTGTGGAACATGACCCTGACATCAGCGATTTAATTGCCCGCCAGGCGTTAAAGCCATTGGGATATCAGGTGGAAATTGTGCCGGACGCGGGATCTGCCATCAAGACGGCGCTTCAGACTCCCCCCGACCTGGTCATTGCAAATTTGAGTCTGCCCGGCCTGAGCGGAAAAGACCTGCTCGTGGCCCTGTCCTCGCAGGGGACTCATGTTCCGCTCATCGTCATTGCCGGGAAAGGACAGGAACAGGATGTGATCCAGGCTTTCCGCCTCGGCGCGACCGACATCCTGCTCTGGCCGGCTCGAGACGCGGAAGTCGTCTCTGTTGTGGAGCGCGTGCTGACTCAGGG
Organism: Anaerolineales bacterium; assembly: GCA_041918465.1. Taxonomy (GTDB): domain Bacteria; phylum Chloroflexota; class Anaerolineae; order Anaerolineales; family Villigracilaceae; genus Denitrolinea. Next base: position 8,772 of record JAYRVQ010000576.1, on the reverse strand, counting down.
ACGCGAAACCCGCGCCCGCCGTCGCCTCGACGAGCAACTGAAGGAAGCCAATGAAGAACTGCACCGCAAAGTGCGCGAACTGACATCCATTATTGCCATCGGCAAGGCTGTAGTCTCCATCACAGACCGGCGCGTGCTTTTCGAGCGGGTCGTGGAGGGCGCCTTGCGGGTCGCGGGCGCAGACCTGGGTTGGTTGCTCCTGCGCGATGACCGCATAAAAAATTACATATTGACTTCCCATCGCAACCTGCCTGAGGTCTGGGCGAAGAAAACAGGCCAGCCGCTCGATGACGGGATCAGTTCGCTGGTGGCGCTTTCGGGAGAGTCACTCCTCATTAGCGGCGCCCCGCTTCAAAAGTTCAAGGTGGCCGCGTTGGGGAAGTCTGCCGCGGTCACGCCCATCAAAGTCCGGGACGAGGTCATCGGTTTGATGATCGTTCTCCGCAAGGCTGAGAAAGCCTTTGGCGAAACCGAGAAGGCTTTACTGGAGGCGGTGGCAGATTACGCCTCGATCTCATTGGTCAACGAACGGTTGTTTCGCACCATTCAGCAAAATGCCGAGGTCGCTCACACGGGCGAGAAACAACAAAATGATATTTTGCAGTCCCTGCGCAAATCCGCGCAGACGGAATTGGATGGAATCTTGTATCCGCTGGGTTTGATCCTGACGGGCAAGACCGGCCCCCTTAACGCCGAACAACGGCAGGCCCTGGCTTCCGCAAATGCGGCCGCGCAGAGACTTTCCGCAATCGTGACACAGAATCGCCCCATCGAGTGATAAATGCCGAGACCCACACTGATCCTGCTTGCTCTTGATGAATCACCTTTTCTCCACTTGGGAGAACGGGCTTTGCGCAGTGCTGGATTCGAAACTGTTGTGGCGCACAACCGTGATGGTTTGACGCGCGCCTTGCAGGTATCCAATCCCAATCTTCTGTTGATCGGAGAACGCCTGGCCGGAGAATCCGGGCTTCAACTGGCGGCAGAACAACTGGAGCGTTTTCCCACCCTGCCCGTTCTGCTCTACGCTGAAAAAGATACGCACGCGGTTGCCAGGGAAACCCTGCTCCTCGGATTGAGCGGATATATCTTTCCGCCCCTGCGCACCGACGAAATCGTCGCGGCTGTCAAGCGCAGTCTTGACCGTGCCCGCCATCTCGGTGATTGGGTGCGCAGTGAAGTAAGGCGCACCACTGCCTCGCTCCAGCGTCAGGTCAATGAATTTGACGCCATCTTCAATAACATCGCTGATGGCGTTATCATCCTCGATGCTCATTCGCATATCGTTCTCGCAAATCAGGCCGCCAGCCAGGTATTTGGATTTGCGGTTGAATCTGTAGTTGGGAAACCCTTTGTAGATGCCATCCCGCATCCCGACCTCCAATCCATGCTCGAGCGCTCTGCCGAGGATGGATTGAAATACCATGAGGTCAATTTCGATGATGGGCGCGTCTTCAATGCTCACTACGCCATCATCCCCACGATTGGCTCTGTTATTACACTTCAGGATATAAGTTACCTTAAAGAACTCGACCATATCAAGAGCGATTTCGTTCACACCGTTTCACATGACCTGCGTTCGCCGCTTACCTCTGTGCTGGGGTATGCCGAACTGATCGGGCGCACCGGCCCATTGAACGATCACCAGCGCGAGTTCATGGGACGCTTGCAAGCCAGCATTAAGGACATCACCACCCTCGTCAACGATCTGCTCGACCTCGGTCGTCTCGAGGCCGGATTTGACACCCGCCGCGAGATCGTCCAGTTGGAAAACATCCTTGGCTATACACTGGATATTTTAGGTGGGCAGATAAACGCGCGTAACCTGAACGTCCGCTCCGAATCGGACCCCAGCCTGCCTCCGTTAAAGGCAAATCCCCTGCGCCTGCGCCAAATGCTCGACAACCTGATCGGCAACGCCATTAAGTACACGCCGCCCGGCGGGCAGATCAACATCCGCTTGCGCTCCGAAGGTGGACAACTTATCTTGCAGGTGAGCGATACCGGCCCCGGGATTTCCTCCGCAGACCAATCACATATCTTCGAAAAATTTTTCCGCGGTGAGAATGTACCAGAAGGTGTACCCGGCTCTGGGCTTGGACTGGCCATCGTTAAATCCATTGTGGACAGCCATCAGGGACGTATTTGGGTGGAATCCACGCTGGGGCAGGGTAGCAGGTTCTTTGTTGTGTTGCCTGCCTTCATTTCACCAATTTCGTAACTAAAAACACCGAAATTCCTGCTTAAAAAGGCCTCCGCCGGGGAGAACCGGCGGAGGCATTCGCCAAAGGAGGAGACAGTGAGGAGCATGTTGGAGGTGTCTGTGTTCCGTCTCCGTTCTTATGATAGCAGACTTCCAAAATGTCTGACATTCCCAAATGTCACGGAAAATTAGTGATAACTGTCACAAAGTCGGTTGTAGCCTCGAAACGAACTCACGCGTCAGGTCCGCGGCCTGAATCGGGTCTTGGTAGGCGCTCACGGTCAGGTTTGGGTGTGGGTTTCCGGTGATCATTTTCGAGACGGCTCGTCCCTGTTCGTGCAAACAAAGGACAGGCTTCCCCAGTTCCAACGCATATCCAATCTCATATCCAACGCCGTGTGAAGGGACGCTTACCTCGGCGATCAGCGCGTCGGCGGAGCGCATCCACGCCACATCCCGCTCGTAGACGGTGCGCGGGTCGATGCGCTTTTCCTCATCCACCACGCCCGCCTCTGCCAGGTGTGCAGTCGGCACTTCAACTCCTCTTTCCCTGAGTGCGTGTGTAATGGATTGATAAATGGCTTCGTAGGCGCGTCCACCTGTGATGGAACAGGCGAAGTAAATGTTCATGAGCGCTTACGTGGCAGGCGGGTCAGAATGGACTGGTCGAGCGCGCGCGGCTGTGCAGGCTGATTCTTTCCTTCGCCCCTGCGCATGCTTTCCAGTTCAGTGCTGAAGCGCATCCAGTCATCCACCAGGATCACAAAATGCGGCGTATTATCCTTGAAGAAGAGTTGGGAGAGAAACAGTCGCAGGATTTCAGGCACAGCTGGCCAGCCATTTAATTCAAGCACCACCGCCGTCCGCCCGCCGAGGGACGCGATCACCTCGCGTTTCCAGCCGCGCATTTTATCGGGTGGAAAAAGCGTCCGCATTTCGGCGGTTGTTGAACGTTGCAAGCGCTTGTGAGAAATGTTCAGCCTCAGGAAGGGAGTCACCAGTTTGATGTGTGACGGAAAGACCTGCACATACGCCATACTGCGCATCGCCAGCAACAACAGGCCTACCAAAAATGTTCCCGCGCCAAGGCCTAGCATATACTTCCAACGCCAGGGTTCGATCTGTCCAATCGGGTCCTTGTAGACGAGCCAGGCCAAGCCCACCAGAAGGATGCCCAGGATCAACGTTTCAGGCCACCAACGATTGATGACCTGACGATAGACGATGAGAGGATGCCTGCGGCCACCGCGCATCATACTCACTCATCCTCCCTCACGATGAAATTTCCCGCCTCTTTCCCAACCCCGGCCTGGTCGCCGTTTAATTGGCCAATCAGTTTCCCGATCGCCTGCTCGAGATGTTCGCCCCGCAGACTGAAAGTGACGTCGCCGCGTGTCTTCTCGATGATACTGCGCGCCACATCGGTCTGACGGCGCAGGCCGCTGGTGATCGCGTCGGGATAGTCCATGCTGACGAGCACGCCGTAGATGTCATCCATGATTCCGAGCAGGCGTTCCGCTTCCTGCGAATATCCATGACGGAGGATATCCAGTGTGCGGCGTCGCAATTCGCCAACCACTTCGGCGAGTCCGTTGAGATAAGTGGCTCCGCCCACATCCAAATCCTCGGGCGTGGGCAGGGATTGATTTTGGATGAGCGCGCAGGTGGCATTGGCTTCCACAAATTCCTTGAGCGCGTCCTGGGTGTAGCCTGTGTAGTACAGGTCGGGATAGGTTTGCAGTTCGGCGTGCAACGCGTCGGCGAGGGAACGCGCCTCAGACAGGTGACCAGCCATCCCGTCGGTTTCGAGGCGATGGGCGGCACGGATGGCCAGCGAGCATGCGCGAGTTAATCCACGCGCTGTGGCGAGGGCCTTGTCGCGTGTGATCGTGCGCGCGTCGAAATCCTTTCGGATCTTTTCCGCGATGGATTCAAGTTTATGCATGTTATTCTTTTTTATCTGCGGGCGGTTCGGGCGGCTGGTGAGGACGGAAGAGATGCTCGGCGAGGGAAGAATTGACCGGTACGACAATCTCGCCAAAAGCCGCCTCGTAGCGGGCGAGATTTTCACCCAGGGCGCGGTGGAATAGTTTTGCGCTCAGCGGCGACATGAGCAGGCGCGCTTTGATGACTGCTTTGTTTTCACCGGGCAATGCGTGGGCAAAGTCCATCACGATATCGGCCGGTGAATGGGAGATGCGCGCCAGGTTGGCGTAAGTGATTTCCAGCCCGGACGGGATTTCGAGACTGATGGGCGTGGGGCGCGGGGTGGGTGCCATGCAGACTCCTTTTTAGAACGGGATGTTATCTTCGGACGGGCCGGTCATGTCACCGGCATCCATTGGGCCGCTCGCACCACCATCGCCATCTTGTCGGGAGGAGAGGAAGCGGACGGTGTTGGCTGTTACTTCAAAGGATGCGCCTGCACTGCCATCCTGTTTGGTCCAAATACGCGGCCCACCTGTGGCTTTGTCTGCGGTCAAGCGTCCTTCCACTAAAACCTTGGAACCTTTTTTAATGTATTGGTTGCAGATTTCTGCAGTTTTGCCCCAGGCGGAAACACGGAACCAGATGGTTTCCTTTACCTGCTCGCCATTTGAGCCAGTGTATTGGCGATTGGTGGCAACAGAAAATGAAGTAACGGCCTGCCCGGATGGGGTATAGCGCATCTCAGGGTCGCGTCCAACATTGCCTGCAATTATGATGGTGTGATACATGGGGGATTCTCCTTTTGAATAGGGTGACCCGCCGCTCTACGGCGGGGACAATCGAACGAAACTATTTTACTCCATAACCCCACGGTTGGAGGTTTGCTGTAGTACTTGTTTTTGTGCCGGGATAAAAAATCATCCACAGATTGTTGAGCAGTCTGTGGATGATCATGCAGGGATTTATTTCCTGGCTTTTGAGGATCCGTCTTCTGCCCACTGCTGGACGAGGGCGCGCAGATTGCGCTGGTGCAGACTTTCCGCCAGCCCACCCAGGTAAACACGGCTCTTCCCGCACGATTCGATGGTGATCGTTTCAAGCAACTCTTCAGGATTGCGGCGACGCAACGCGGCTTTTACATTTTTCTTCAAGTTGACCAGGTAGTTGAGATTTTCTTTCACCGCCGCGTCGATCTCGCCGCGCAGGATGATATCGCCGTGACCCTGGATGATATTTTCCAGTCCCATGCGTCCGATCTTGCGGATGGAGGTGGTGATATCCTCCAGATCACCGTCCACCACATAAGGTAGGGGCATGAATGCGTCGCCTGCGAACAGTACGCGGTCTTCCTCCACCAGCACCGAGATCCCATCGTGGCTGTGGCCGAGGGCAGACATGATCGTCAGATTTTTCTTGCCCACGCGCAGGGTCACTTCGCCCGAGGAAAACGTCATGTGTGGCAGGACGATCTTCACCTGACGAAGCGCGTTGTTTTGCCTGCGCGCCGCCTCCAGCGAAGGCCTGCCGCGCTCTTCCAGGAGTTCGCGGCAACGCGCGTGAGCAATGACCGTCGCGCCGGGGAAAAAACAATTGCCCCAGGCGTGGTCGGCATGATAATGCGTGTTGAGAACGTAACGAACAGGCACACTTAATTCCCGTTCGATGAAATCTCGCATCCCCAGCGTTTCATCCGGCAGGGCGAGGGTGTCCACCACCACTGCCCATTGCGGTCCCACAATGACGCCTGCCGTAACCTGCGCGTAGACATCGCTCTGGAACCAGTACACATTTTCAGAAACACGTTCGCGTTGCATAATCCATCCTTGAAAAAATATCGCCCATAAAATAGCACGGACTGGCAATAAAGTCAAGTTGACTATACAAGTCTGCTCTATCTATCCCCCTTTCGTTTCACTTGCCTTCACCTATGTAAAGTGATACACTAGCGCCGATATGACCAAATCCCTGCTTGTTGTCACACCGCAGACCAGTTTTGGTTCCATGATTCGTTCCAGTCTCGAAGAGACTGGGCGATTTCGCGTGTTTGTCGCGGGGGATGAACCAACGGCTCTCGTCCAATTAAAAAGTGAAGATTGCGAAATGGCCTTTCTGGATGTGGATTTGGGGATGGAAGCCGTCCTCGAAATTGGACGCGCCCTCCGCACGATTCACGCGGACGTGGAGCTGGTCATCGTTTCAGACGAGGATCTCCCATCCGAGCTGGATCCGCTCCGTCCGTGGACAGTGCTTCGCAAACCTTTCTACCTTCCCGAACTTATGAACATGCTCGGCGTCACATCTGATGAGGCGCATGAGCCAATCATCGAAGTTCCTGCCGAGATCACCATGCCTGAAATTCCCGTTTCCGAAAACGCCAGCCTGGTCTGGTTACAGGATGTGAACAAGGCGGCGCAGAGACTCACGCGCCTGACCCTGGAATCGTCCGCTCAGGCCGCGCTCATCACGCGCGGTAAAAAACTGTGGGCCTACGCGGGCGGACTCTCGCAAGAGACCGCCAACGAACTGGTGCGCATCGTTTCACGCAACTCGGACGAACAAAAAGGCGGCGACCTGCTCCGCTTTGCGCGGCTCGAGACCACCCGCGCGGAACATATGTTGTATGCCACCACGCTGGCCGAAGGCGTGGTGCTGGCACTGGTCTTTGATGCAGAGACACCGTTCAGCACCATCCGTTCGCAGGCAAATTCGCTGGCGCATTCGCTGGCCGTGGAGAAGACGGGGCCGGTCAAGCCGTTTATTGTGGAACCAGCCCCAAAGTCCCGCGCGGCCGGACTCTTTTCGTCTGACGAGGATGATCTCGATATCCCATCCATTTCGGATATTATCAACGACATCCCCACGCCCATCCCCGCACCGACTCCCGTTATGCGCATGGAAACGCCTGTGGCGTCCGAGCCGGATGTGGAAGAGCCAGAGATGGAGCCCTCCGCGCTGGAGACTCGCCCATCGACCCCGCTGGCAGAGACGCGTGTCGTCAGCCGTGAATCGTCGCCGCCGGTGCGGTTGAGCGATTTGATGCTGGATGAAACCGTCAGGCACGAGGTGGAAGAACTGGATGTCACCGCGCCATCCAAGGCGAAACGGCCGGTTACACCTGCGCGCGCTCCCCAGCCCGGTGAGTTGGACGAGACCCGTCCGCATTCGATCACTGAGGTGGCGGGACGCGTCATCCTGGAGCCAGCCTCTCCCGGCCTTTACCATCTCAATTATGCCTGCCTGCTTGTACCGCGTTTCAGTTCACATTATCTTGCCGGCGATCTGGCCTCGTATCTGGGCGAGTGGCTTCCCCAAACATGCATTGCGTTCGGCTGGCGGTTGGAATTCATGGCCGTCCGCCCGGAATATATGCAGTGGGTGGTGAGCGTTCCGCCGAACACCTCGCCCGGCTATCTCATGCGCATTATGCGCCAGCAGACTTCCGAGAAGATCTTTGCGGAATTCCCGCGCATGAAAAAGGAGAATCCCTCCGGCGATTTCTGGGCGCCGGGCTATCTCATCATGGGCGGGACCCAGCCGCATCCGCAACAACTCGTCAAGGATTACATCAAGCAGACGCGTCATCGGCAGGGAGATTCCCAGCCGCGCAAGTAGACGCGAACATATCCACCTGTGCGCGGCGCAGGGCGCGAGGAATGCATCCAACCGCTCTGCGTTTTTTGTTTGAGGCAGTAAACAGATATCGAAAACAATCGTTGCTCCTGAAATCTATCCTTCGACTACGGGACGAAGAAAACGTCCCTCCGCTCAGGACGGCGGTTCACTGATGACTGAAAATTGATCACTGGATTTTCCTATGCCCCCTACACTTTATCTCATAGATGGTCACGCCCTCGCCTATCGCATGTACTTTGCCCTCACGGCTGGCGGCGCGGGCAGTCAGCGCTGGCAGACATCGAAAGGTGAACCGACTGCGGGCACGTATGGCTTCGCGCGCGAACTCGTCCGCATCCTCGAACAGGAAAAGCCCGAATATATTGCGGTTGCGTTCGATACCGGCAAAACTTTCCGCGACAAACTCTATCCCGAATACAAAGCCACGCGCGAAAAAATGCCCGACGACCTGCGCGTGCAAATCGAGCGTATCCGCCAGATGGTGGATGCGTTCAACATCCCGCGTCTCGAAATGGACGGCTACGAAGCGGACGATGTTCTCGGCACGATCGCTCGTCAGGTTGCCGCGCAGGGACTCGGCGTGAAGATCATCACAGGCGACCGCGACCTCCTGCAACTCGTGGATGAGCGCGTTGCCGTCTATGTGGCGGGCGATGATAAAACTTTCATCACACCCGAAGATGTGCAGGCCAGCAAGTTTGGCGTCCGCCCTGAGCAGGTGGTGGATTACAAGGCCATCGTCGGTGACACGTCTGATAACATTCCCGGCGTGCCGGGCGTGGGCGAGAAGACCGCGCTCGGGTTGCTGAACAAATTCAAGACGCTGGATGAAATCTATAAACATCTCGACGAAGTGGAAAATCGCTGGCGGACGAAACTGGAAGCGGGACGCGACTCTGCCTATCTGAGCCGCGACCTGGCGACGATCCGCACCGACCTCTCGATCAAACTGGACCTCGAGCGGGCGCGCGCCCACGATTTCGACGCGGCGGCTGTGACGGCCTTCC
>JAYRVQ010000575.1:0-15454 GCA_041918465.1 Anaerolineales bacterium | reverse complement strand
TAAAGGTTGCATACCTTTAGGGTCTGTGTGTACAAAAACAAACCCGACAGGCTATAAAACCCGTCAGGTTCGTTTTGGTTATCCACCGGCCTGTTCGGGCACGGCCTCTTCATATTTTGTGGGGCATTTGAGCAGGAGTTCATTGGCATAGAAGATGCCATCCTCGCCGAGGTACCCGGTCATAATGGCCTGTGCCTCACTGCGAAGAAGATCGGGTTTCGGTCCAACGTAAACGACCGTCACGCGCGCCCGCGTCGGGTCCATGGAAGCGGCGCGCAGAACTTCGGCCAGTCCACCGAGGGCCTCGATTTCGGCATTGTCACCCGGCACGTGCGCCACTTCAAAAGTCAAAGTGAGAGTCTGCGGATCATATTGGATCGAATCGCCAATCACCGCGCCGGAGAGACGCAGATTTTTATCAACAAGTTTATTGCCTTTGGCTTTGAGTTCATCAACCGTCATAAAATACTCGGCGCTCTGCTGGGCCGACGAGTAGATGAGATACACCACCGCGGCAAGGATGAACAAACCGCCGAGAATGAATTTAGAACGTCCCATGGCACAACCTCCAAAAAATAATAAGATTAGCAATTGAAATTACATACAAGCAGTCTGAATTGTACATATGGAGGTTAATTTGTGCTGAGAAGAGGCGCGGACGGATGTCACGAAAATCCCCGAAATTGTCCTGTTACACAAAAGAGAGACAGTCATATCAGAAGGACTGTCTCTTCCAGACAAATGTCTTTCTCAGGCCGCGATCAACCCCGTCCGTATCGCGAATTTAACCAGTTCCGTGCGTGAGTGCATGTTCAACTTGTGCATGATACGTTCGCGGTGACGTGCGATCGTCTTTGGGCTGAGACCAAGTTGTTTCCCGATCCGCTGGTTGTTCCAACCCTGTCCCACAAGTTCCAACACTTCGCGCTCGCGCTGGCTCAGGGCTTCCAACCCCACCATGGTTTCATCATTATCGGTGAGTTTCACTTGAGTCTGTTCCTGTTTGGCCAGCCGCTGATAATCATCCAACAGCCAGCGTGCCAGTGCAGGTTGCAGGTACACCTGTCCCGCGGCCACGGCGCGGATGGCCGCCACCAGATCATCCGCCGCGGCCTGTTTGGTGATGTAGCCTGAAGCGCCCGCCGCCAGCATTTCCATGAAGTATTGTTTGTCCTCGTGCACGGTTAACGCCAGCACCAGGCATTCGGGATCGCGCGCCTTGAGGCGCCGTGTGGCATCCATTCCATCCATGCCCGGCATCGTAATGTCCATGATCACCAGGTCTGGCTTCAATTCCTCTGCACGTAATAACGCTTCCTCGCCGTTGCGCGCCTCAGCCACCACTTCCACATCCTCCTGCGTATTCAGGAACGAGCGCAGGCCTGTCCGCACAACATCGTGATCGTCCACAAGAATGACTCTAATAGGATTCATGACATCTCCTTTGAATACAACGGCACGCGCACCTCGATGATCGTCCCCTGACCATGCGCGCTATCAATTGTGAGCGTGCCACCCACCGACTCAACACGTTCCTTCATCCCCGCCAATCCCCAGCCATGCGGCGGACGAAAACTCTGCGCAGGATCGAAACCCCGCCCGCGATCTGAGACGCGCAAGACGACATCGGTTTCCGCGTAAACGATTTCCACGGTTCCTTCCTGGACCTGCGCGTGGCGCGCCAGATTCTTGAGCGCTTCCTGCCCGACGCGAAACAACACCGTCTCCACCAGCGGATTCAAACGCCGCGGTGTCCCCTCTACTTTGAAATCCAGCCGCAGTCCCAGCGGACAGCACTCCTGCTCGAGCAGGAATCGCAACGCGGGGACGAGTCCCAGATCGTCGAGCTGGGCAGGCCTCAGGTCATGCACGAGGCGGTAAATGCCCCGTGCCATTTCATGGCTGAGCGTTTCCAGTCGTTCCACTGCCTTTTTCATTTCAGGCTTTCGCGACTTGTCGTTTCGCAGGGTTGCCAGTTCCAGCGTGAAGGCAGAAAGTGTTTGGGCAGTCTCATCGTGGAGTTCTCGCGCAATTCTGGCGCGTTCATCCTCCTGCGCGTGGACGGTATGTTGCAGGAGTTCGCGCCGCAATGTTTGTTGTTGTTCCAGCGCGTCAAGACGCGCCTGTTGCGCATTGAGAAGTTCAACCTTGCGCGACTCCTCTGTGATTTGGGTGGCACGCAGGAGACAGACAGTGATGACAACTGCCGCCACCGTCCGCACCACCTGGATGGGAAATCCCAGCGTGGCGCGGAAGGAATCCGCGTTGACCACATTTGCCGGAAACATTGCGATCGGATGCACGAACAGGTGAGTCAATGCATAGAAGCCCAAACCGATGGCCGCGCCGCTTAACCATCCCCTCAGGGCGCGGTTGGAAGAATTGCTGTAGCGACCAGTGTAAAACAAACCGAGTGCGGCCAGCGTCGAGGCAGGCACGGCCAGCAAGTAGCGCGCCATGGCGTCCAACACATCTTGAACAGGGACTACGCTGTGACTGTACGTGAGGCTGGCGCTGGTTAAAATGAAGATAATGTGAATACCCAAAGCAATGCCACCGTGTTTCAGGCCGGGTGGCACTGGTCGCGGAACAAGCCGTAAAGCCTGAAAAGCGAACAACGATAACGAGATATACGAACTGACCAGAAGTGCCAACCTGAACCAGGGAAGCCATTCTGGCAGGGGAGTGCCAAGAGATTGTGCCTGTAACAGATACGATTCCAGCCATTCGTGTGTACCGTGGATCAAACCGAAGCCTGCCAGCGGAATCAAAACACGCGCCTCCGCCAGCGAAGACGCGCGCCACGACTCCATTGCCATCGCCAGCCCCATGCCGAAGAAAGCCAGCCCGTAAATGAAAAAGATAATAAAAAGGCTTTGATCGAATTCCATTCGATCCATCCTCCATTGGGTATTGTACAACAAAGCCTTCATAAAATTGGGGTGGACACCATCACTTCGCGAGCGTGACTTTTGTCCCCGCTTCTCACGGATAAATACACTCAGAGCCGATTTTCAGACCTGCGAGTTGCGCCTCTCGCGGGACTTTCAACTGCCTCCGTTATCGGAATATCCATATCTTTTAGCGCTTCGCCACTAAAAAAACGCTGATAGGGGGTAATTTTTATCTATAAGTAGATGTAATAACATTAATGTAAATCATACCGAGGAAGTGATATTCAACACTGTCAAAAATCCGGCAATAAAATAGAATATGATTAGTGACCGATTGTGACAAATTGCATTTGGCTATGTCGCCCAATTTCCATCTACACATTGTTGGAATTCACCCAACGGGAGAATGTGATCAATGAAGAAAAATAAACTCAATGCTCGAAGGCCAGTTTGGATGATGTTTACCTTAGTCTTTGTCCTGAGTTTGGCCTTGGGTGTGGCAATCAGCATGACCCAGCCTGTCTCTGCACAAGGCGAGTTACCACCTGCCCAGACAGGTGGATACATCGGCTCCGAAACCTGCGCGGCCTGCCACGATGACATTCATAATACTTGGACTGGAACCCTTCATTCCCAGGCTTTTTCATCGCCTGTATTCCAGGAAGATTGGATCAACCAGGGTTCGGCAACCTCCTGTCTGGAATGCCACACAACAGGCTTTGATCCCGCCACTGGAAAATACGCGGAAGAGGGAGTGGCTTGTGAGTCTTGTCATGGGCCGATGCAAAAAGACCACCCAAAAGAGCCCATGCCAGTCACACCGGATTACACACTTTGTGCGCGTTGTCATAAGACCACCACAGATGAGTGGCGCGCCAGCCGTCACGGTGAAATGAATATCAATTGCGAGTCCTGTCACAATCCCCACTCGCAGGCACCGCGAGCAGAGACGGTCAATGAACTGTGCGGCAATTGCCATAAGGATACCGGATCATCTTTTACCCACGGAACACATTCCAATTCTGGTTTGCAGTGCAGTGACTGCCATATGTCTGCCGCGGCAAACACATTTGCCACAGGCGGTTTGTTTGCCACCGGCCATACATTCACGGTCGGTTCGGAGGCTTGCATCAATTGTCATAAGGATACAGTCCACACGCGCGATGCAATCCTGCAATTGAGCGGTGAGGATGCTGGTGAGGCTCCCTCAGCAGAGGAACTTGAGAAGTTGGTGCAAGAGCAGGAGCAGAAAATCTCGAATTTGGAGGCCCAGAGTTCTGTTCGCCTGTACACAGGCTTGATGCAGGGGGCAATTGTCGGTTTGACTATGGGTGGGGTCGCCGCGTGGATTGTGAGCCGCCGTATTCGGATTGTGGAGGTCGAAGAAGATGGCGAAAAAGACAAATAACAAGAAGAGGAAGATCAGCGTCGAATTGACCCGCGGCGATTTTATCAAATTGGCGGCCGCGGCTGTCGGGTCCGTGATTGCGGCGCCCCTGCTCACCACCGGTCCGCTTTCGCCGTTTGGTGAATTAAAGCAACAGCAACTGGAGGGCGAAACCGACACAGGTCACGGAGTCCATACTGGCGATTACCACTGGGGCATGGTTATCAACCTTGACCAGTGCATTGGTTGTGAATACTGCATGCGTGCCTGCACGGCAACGAATGATGTCTGGTCGGAAGATCCATGGAATGTGGTGGTGAAGGAGAAAACCTCGGGAGGACACACATTCTTCCTCAGCCGCCCATGTCTGCATTGTCAGAATGCTCCGTGTGTGGAAGTCTGCCCTGTTAAAGCTACCTATCATCGTGAAGACGGTTTGGTGGTGATGGATTACGACCGTTGCATTGGTTGTCGTTATTGCCAGGTAGCCTGTCCATACGATGCCCGGCAGTTCAACTGGGATGAACGCACCGATGAGAATCCCTATATTCCTACCTGGGGCGAGCCGGAAGTGGAACGCCGTCCGCGCGGTGTAATTGAAAAATGTACATTCTGCATCCATCGCATTGATGCGGGTCTGGAAAAGGGACTTACTCCCGGTGAAGATCGGGAAGCGACACCCGCGTGTGTCAATATTTGTCCGGTGGGTGCGCGCACGTTTGGAAATCTGAAAGACCCGAGCAGTAAAGTCTCTCAACTAATCGAAACCAGCCCGACCCTGCGCCTGCGTGACGATCTGGGGACGGAAGCCAGCGTGTATTACATCCCACCCAAGGAGGGCATTTAAGATGACTGTTTCCACGCTGAAACGCAAACCTTTCCAACTCCCGTTCAGTCCCGCTTTCTTGGTGTGGCTGGGCTTCTTGTTCGTGTTGCTCTTTGTCGGTGTATATTCAGCAGTTACGGTCTTCATTAAGGGTTTGATCATCACGAACCTGACAGACTCGGTCCCGTGGGGATTGTGGATCACCATTGACCTTTCTTCCATTGCTCTGGGAGCTGGTGCGTTTACACTATCGGCTATCGTGTACATTTTCGGCATCAAACGCCTTCAGCCAATTATCCGTTTGGCGGTGCTGGTCGGCTTTGCGGGCTACACCTCCGCCATGTTGATGTTACTGGTGGATATTGGACGTCCGGATCGTTTCTGGCATCCGTGGGTATTCTGGAATGTGCATTCAGTATTGTGGGAAGTTACAATGTGCATTACGGTCTACCTGCTCATACTGGTGACAGAGTTTGCGCCAGTGATCGTGGAGTCCAAGTTCTTCGACCGCTGGCCAAAATTGCGTAGGTTTGGACATTTCCTGCACAAGTTGACCCCATTCCTTGCTGTGTTGGGATTGCTCATTTCCCTTCTGCATCAATCCTCATTGGGCGCCACTTATGGTGTACTTAAATCGCGGCCGATCTGGTTCAAGCCGAGCATGCCGATTATGTTCGTTCTCTCAGCGATTGCGGCTGGTCCGGCAGTCACGATCTCGGTTGCATACGTAATCGAATGGATTACGGGAAAGAAAACCATTTCGCATGATGTACTACAACTGATCGCCCGGTTTAGCGGCGTTGGTTTGTTGATATATGGCTACATCAAATTCTGGGATTCAGCCGCAGTGACCTATTACGGGCGTACGCCAGGTGTCAGTTCCGCCTTCTCGCTTTTGCAACAGGCGACCCCCTACAACTTTAGTTTCTGGGTGGGGGAAGTGTTGTTGGGAATTCTCCTCCCGGCTATCCTGTTCCTGGTACCTCGTTTCAACAGGAATCCTGCCGCAGTAGTTCTGGGCGGTATTTCGGCCATGGCCGGGATTATCATCCACCGCTGGAATGTGACCGTGGGCGGGCTGTTCGTCCCCATCACGTATTCGCCGGGAACCCTCTTCCAATTACCAGCGGGAACGTATTTTCCCTCGCTGGTGGAGTGGGGAGTGGGAATCCTGGTGGTTGGTTACGCCCTGACTGTTCTCACACTAGGGGTGAGGTTCCTGCCACTCTTTGAAAATAATGAGCACTAAATCAAACCGGTTGATTCTCTGGAAGAGCAGGCAATTGCCTGCTCTTTCTTAATTTATTCCTAGCGGGTCCAATATCCCGCCGCACTGTGACAAAGGTTTTCGGGTTTGCGCTTTTTGATACCCCCGTCCGCTTGTGGCGGGGTAATTCATTGGCTGTTCCAAACAAAAACGATAATTAAAAATGTAGCATATGCCATAATAATTTGGCGGGTTTGGGTTATACTATCCAATGATGAACGATTCTTTAACCTCTGGAGATGCAATGCCTACATACGTTGCAAGCTTATGGCAAGCTTTGCTGTGGAGGAAATGCAATGAATGACACATCTGCCAACCCGATTTTTGTGGCTTTGCTATTTATTCTGCGCTGTGTTGTTCCGCTTGCCATTTTGTTTGGGATTTCCTACTTGCTCCGTAAAATGGGATTGGTAGCCGTTGAGACGTCTGAACCATCGAACAACCGCGATGAGACGGGCAAAGATCCAGGTGAAACTGCATTCCCCAAAGAGGCTGAAGTAATTCGCCCCGAATCAATAGGAGCAAGTATCAAAGGAAATAAGACTGTCAAAAAAACAAGGAGTCGTAGCAAATGATAACGCGCACCATTCATCGGCAGATTCTTGGGCTGATTCTGGCAGGCGTGTTTTCTATGTTGATCAGCCTGTCATTTTTTGTATCGCCTGTCGGCGCGGAACCTCCCACACAGGAGACTGAAAAATTCTGCCTATCCTGTCATGGCGATTCGTCATTGAGCATGAACCTTCCCAGCGGGGAGGTGCTTTCGCTTTATATTGCCCAAGATGACCTCCGCCATTCCGTTCATAGTTCTGTTGGGATCGAGTGCGAAGCCTGTCATAACGATATTTCAGAGTACCCGCATCCTGAGATCGTGTTCCAGACGAAGCGGGAACTTTCCCTTGCTTATTATCAAACCTGCGAGAAATGCCATTCCGCGAACTACACTAAAACTTTGGACAGTATGCACGCTCAGGCCGCCGCCGCGGGGAATTTGAATGCGCCTGTTTGTACAGATTGCCATGGCGCGCATGATGTTCGTCCACCTGATGAACCTCGTTCGCTGGTCTCTGAGACATGCGGACTGTGCCACAGCGAGATTGTAGACACCTACCGTCAAAGTGTGCACGGCGCCGCGTTGATGAAGGATGAGAATCCTGACGTGCCGGTCTGTACTACCTGTCATGGCGTGCATAGCATCCAGGACCCGCGCACGAGTCAGTTCCGAGTGGATGAACCTGAACTTTGCGCTAATTGCCACGCCAATCAGGAATTGATGAGCAAGTATGGCCTGTCAGCCGATGTGTATGATATTTACAAACTTTCCTGGCATGGCGTGGATGTTTCGGTTTATAAGGCCCGCTGGCCTACTATCTGGCACGATAGTGCAGTCTGTTCTGATTGCCATGGCATTCACGATATCCGTTCGACCGGTGATGCCGCATCAAAAGTGAATGATGCTAACCTGTTATCCACGTGTCGACAGTGCCATCCCACCGCAGGCCCAAATTGGACTGACGCTTGGACAGGCCATAACGAGATCAGCCTCGAACGCACTCCCTTCCTGTTTTATGTGGAAAAGTTCTATGGCTCCTTTACCCCGTTTGTGTTGTGGGCGTGCATTATTTACGTTGTTTTGCAAATTGTTCGCGCCACTGTTGATCGCGTGAGGAGTAACCGGTCATGAGCCCCAAAAGTGCCAATTCCACCCCGATTACTATGCGGGAACAAACATTTCTGCGCTTCACACTTGGACAGAGGCTGGAACATGCCATCTTGTTGTTGGGCGGCTTGGTTCTTTTATTAACTGGCCTGCCGCAGAAATATCGTGAGCTTTCAATCAGCCAGGATCTTCTCTCCACCCCGGAACGTGTTTTTCTGATCCGCCAGATCCATCACATCGCCGCCATTGTCTTGGGATTGGTAGTTCTCTATCATTTAGGCCGTATCATCTACCTGATGGCTCGTCGAAAATTACCGGGCGATTTGCTTCCCACTGGTCAGGATGTGCGCGATGCCTGGCAGATGCTTCAATACCTGCTTTTTCTGCGAAAGGATAAGCCAACGTTTGGCCGCTATAACTTTGAGCAGAAAGTGACCTATTGGTTTGTATTCTTTGGAATTGCCATCATGGGTATCAGTGGCCTGATAATCTGGTTCCCGGTGGTGGTTACGCAATTTCTGCCAGGTGGCGTGGTGCCGGCAGCCAAGCTGACTCATAGCACTGAGTCAGTGGTCATGGCGATCTTTATTGTGATCTGGCATATTTATCATGTGCATATTGAGCGGTTGAACTTAAGCATGTTTACGGGGCGCTTGAGCGAGGAGGAGATGCGCACCTTCCATGAAAAGGAATACAAGCGTCTGGCTGGCCACTCAGGAGGGAGAAAGTGATACGCCGTCGTATCTTGCTTCTCGCGGCGGGGCTGGCGATCTGCCTTGTCAGTTTTGGATTCGCCATCTCGAAAGCCTCAGCAGGTAATAATCCGGAGATGGAGGCGGCAGTTCGTCAATCCCCATTTGGCCAGGTGGATGATGACGTTTGCCTGGGGTGCCATTCCCGCGAAGGTTTTAACGTTGAATTGGATAGTGGCGAAATTCTACCCCTGACGATCAATCCCGGTGCTTATGAAAAAAGTACACATGGCTCCAATGATGTGACCTGTGTCAAGTGCCACTCTGATATTGAAGGGTTTCCCCATCCGGATCGTACTACCGCGACTCTGCGCGAAGTGAAATTGAAGTATTACACATCCTGTCAGGAATGCCACGCGGAACAGTTCAATTTGACATTGGATAGCGTGCACCAGAAATCCCTTGCGGCAGGAAACAATAACGCGGCTGTGTGTGCAGATTGCCATAATCCCCACACGCAACAAAAGCTAACAGACAAGGAAACTGGTGAGATTCTGGATGATGCCCGTTTGCACATTCCTGAGACATGCGCCCGATGTCACAGCACCATTTATGAGGCTTACAAAGAAAGTGTTCATGGCAATGCGTTGACGCAGGAAGGCAACCAGGATGTGCCTACCTGTATTGATTGTCACGGCGTCCATAATATAAAGGATCCTACAACAGTTACCTTCCGAAATAGTACACCTTATCTGTGCGCTACCTGCCATACAGATGAAACGTTGATGAGCAAGTATGGCCTGTCCACTCAGGTTTTGAATACTTACGTGGCTGATTTCCATGGCGCTACTGTGGAGATTTTCAACAAAGCTTTCCCCGACCAGCCAACAAATAAACCCGTATGCACCGATTGCCACGGCATCCATGACATTGCGAAAATTAACGATCCAGTGAAGGGACTGGCAGTACGGGAAAATCTGCTTGTGCGATGCCAGACTTGTCATCCCGATGCGACCTCGGATTTCCCGGATGCCTGGCTTTCGCATTACATTCCCTCGCCGGAGAAGTATCCAATCGTTTATTATGTGAATCTGTTCTACAAGTTCTTTATCCCAGGTGTGCTCATTCCCATGGCAGTATTGGTGTTGATGGATTTCTCGCGCATGATGGTCAATCGTGTGCGCAAACCGAAATCCGCCCACGAACCTCTGCCGATATCGGAGGAAGTCAAAGGGGAGGAGACTTCAGCGACTCTGGATAAAGAAGAGATGAAACAAGAGGAACCTCCCGATGTTTCAGAAGAAGCGCAGACGGTGGATGAGGTAACTTCCGAGACTTTGGAAGAAATTCCGGTTGGTAGCGAAGATCTGCCTGAGATGCCTGAAGAGCCCCAAACGGGGGAGATTGAAACCTCCCCTGCTCCTGAAGAGTCGGATAAGAGCGATGGTGAGGAGGCCCCTCATGACTAAGGATGTGCGGGCTTCGAAAACCAAAACATATATCCGTTTCGACCTGGTGCAAAGAGTTCAGCACCTTATCTTCCTGATCTCCTTTACTTTGCTGGGGTTGACCGGCCTGCCACAAAAATTCCCCCAGTCACCGATCAGTATTGGCTTGTTTGGGATTCTGGGCGGCATTGAAACAGCGCGTCTCATCCATCACTTCTCTGCCATTGCGATGATGATAGTCAGCCTCTTCCACGTATTGGAGGTGCTCTACCGCGTGGTCGTTCTGCGGACGCCCATCTCCATGATTCCGTGGATTACGGATATCAAACACGTGTATGAGGATGTGCTTTATTACATTGGTTTGCGAAAACACAAGGCGTATTATGGAAGATATTCCTATGCCGAGAAGGCAGAGTATCTCGCACTTGTCTGGGGTACGATCGTTATGGGCTTGACAGGTTTTATGATGTGGAACCCGCTTTCCACCCTGCGTATCCTGCCCGGCGAAGCGATTCCTGCCGCCAAGGCCGCGCACGGTGGTGAAGCATTGCTGGCTGTTCTGGCCATCATCCTCTGGCATTTTTATCATGTGCATATTAAGCAACTCAATCTGAGCATGTTCACTGGAAAACTGAGCCAGGAAGAGATGAAACATGAACATCCTGCCGAACTGGCCCAGATCGATGCCGGTCTGGAGAAAGTCGCCATTCCGCCAGCAGTCCTGCGTAAACGCCAGTATGTGTATGCTCCCATCGCCATAGGTATTCTGGCAGTCTTTAGTGTAGGGTTCTATTACTTCGTCGGATACGAAACGACCGCGGCGTCCAGTCCAATCATCCAACCGACGATCCCGGTTTTTGTTCCACAGACAGCAACAACCCTGCCGACTGCCACATTCACGCTAACACCTGCCCCAACGGCGACGCTTGCACCTGTCACAGCATCTGAAGGTTCGCCCACTCAAACCGCGGCGTTCCCCGCGACCAGCGTCACTTGGGATGCGAATATTGGTCCGCTGTTCGCACAAAAATGCCTGATGTGTCATGGCGTAACTGCCTCCGGTGGATTGAACCTTTCCACTTATGCTGATGCAATCAAAGGCGGCATCAGCGGGCTATCGTTTACACCCGGTGATTCAGCCAATAGCTTGATCATGGTCAAATTCAAGGGCGGAAAGCATCCCTACGCGGTCTTGCTGGATGATGAATTGGCATTGATCATTGCCTGGCTCGACTCGGGTGCACTCGAAAAATAAGAATTATCAGACACGACAATATGTGAAGCACATTGTCGTGTCTGATATTGACTTGGGAACGTGCAGGGGATAAGATAAATACAAGGCATCCAAATGGATATCATAGTGGTTTACTTCATCTATGGCCTGTCATTCTTCAGCATGGGATTGGCTGTCCTGCTGGAAGTGGGTCGTTCGTCCGAACTGGATTTCGCGCGCGCCTTGCGTTTCCTGGCAGGATTTGGATTGATCCACGGAACTCACGAATGGCTGGAGATGTTCCTGCTCATTTACCCGCAATCGCAGGAATTGCCTTTTTACCAATGGGTTGGCCCTGGGCGGATCATTCTGCTCGCCATCTCATTCCTGTTCCTGATCTCTTTCGGAGCGCGACTGGTAGTCGGGCCCAAACGGCCTCTCCTCCACCGGCAAATGCTGGGAATCATCGCCTCCATCTGGACCTTGGGGCTGGTTTGGCTGTTTCTGACGGAACCTCCCGACGTGAGGATCGTCGCGGCGGACGTGTATACCCGATATTCTCTGGCGATCCCTGGCGCGGCGTTAACTGCCTGGGGATTGTTCTTACAACGGCAAAAGTTTCTGCAAGCGGGGATGACAGGTTTTGGGCGGGAAATGATCGTGGCGGCGCTGGCCTTTGGCTTGTACGGAGGCGTCGGACAGTTGTTTGCCGCTCCAAGCATTGTTTTCCCATCCGACTTCCTGAATTCAGAAAATTTCCTGGAGTGGTTTGGATTCCGTATTCAACTCTTTCGCGCCATCATGGCTGGCATCGCGGCAGTCTCGATCATCAGTTCCTTGCGCGCCTTCGAGGTAGAGACTCGCCGCCAGATCGAAAGCCTGAGCCGGGCGCAACAGGCTGAACATAAGTTGTTGGATGAGTTGCGTGAGGAATTACTGCGCCAGACTGTCCGTGCCCAGGAATTGGAACGTCAACGCATTGCGCGCGAACTGCACGATGAGATCGGCCAAACCCTGACCGCTCTTGGACTGGGATTGCGCGCCTTGGCCGATAACGCCGTCTCCCGCCCGGAGTGGGTAAGCAAACAATCCCGCGAGTTGCAGGGCGTGGTAGTGGCAGGTCTTTCCGGCCTGCAAAATCTGATCACGGGGTTGCATCCTCCACAATTGGATGATTTTGGCCTGATGGCGGCGTTGCGCTGGTACAGCGCCCAAATGGGAGAGCGGTTCGGTGTAACGGTAACAGTTACCGGTCAAGGAGATGAAGCGTTCCTTTCCCAGGATGTGCGGACGGTTCTTTATCGAATCGTCCAGGAGTGCATCACCAACATCATTCGCCATGCCAGGACGGATCGCGCGACTGTGCAGGTGGTTTTCTCAGGAGAAGAAGTACGCATTTGTGTGGAGGATCATGGTTGCGGCTTCGATGTGGACGCCACGCTGAATCGTCGGGAATATCCGTGCTGGGGATTGCTCGGCATAAAGGAGCGCGCTTCGCTCGTCGGTGGCGGGTGCGAGATTAATTCTGAACCCGGATCGGGCACCCTCATTGAGGTGTTTGTGCCGCTTGAAAAGGAACGCTCATGACAAAAATCAAACTTTTACTTGTGGACGATCATGCGGTTGTACGCAGCGGTTTGAGGATGTTGCTGGAGAACGAGACAGATCTTGACCTGGTTGGCGAAGCGGGCAGTGGAAAGGAAGCCCTGGCTCTTGTTCCACAATTGATGCCCGATGTGGTCATCATGGATATTACCCTGCCGGATATGTCTGGTATCGAGGTGACCCAACAGCTCAAGCAGGCGCACCCGGATATTGCGGTCGTAGCATTGACCATCCACGAGGATCAACAGTATTTTTTTGAGATGCTTCGGGTGGGTGCATCAGCCTATGTGCCCAAGCGCGCCGCGCCGGATGATTTGATCACCGCCATCCGCTCGGCGTATCGCGGTGATGTTTACATTTACCCCTCTCTGGGCAGGTTGCTGGTCAATGACTTTATTTCGCGTGCCGGTGAAGGCGAGGAGAAGGTCACAATGACCGGCCTGACCCAGCGCGAGCAGGAAGTGTTGTCCATGTTGGCGGAAGGGAAAACGAACGATGAGATCGCCAGCGAACTGGTTATCAGCCCGCATACGGTGGCGCGTCACCGTGAGAATTTGATGGGAAAATTGGGGCTTCACAATCGAAGTGAATTGGTGAAATATGCGATCCGTAAAGGGTTGATTAATCCATAAGTGGGTACAATGCACTAGTATTAGAATGCCTTATGTGTCCTATTGTCTGAAAGCCGTTTTTTGTGTATCCTATAGCCAGAAGGTACAGTTACTAGCCGACACCATGAAAGGAGGTTGCCATGCGTAAAGTACCGTTTGTAGCAGTGTTTCTGACATTTGCGCTTGCCATCCCATTTACGGTCATTGCTCTTGCAGGTGTTGCATATGTTGACATGCACTTCAGTGAGATCGCCCTGGCGATTGCCAATTTTGAGTCTGCCACATCGGCCACCGGCCGAGGCTGGCTCGTGGAATTTGCTGAGCGCTCTCCTGAACTGGTAGGCATGGTGGTTGGTTTGATCGTGATGCTGACCATCTATCTGTTCGTACAACGCCCCGCGAAGACCGTTGACGTTCCGAAGAAATAGGCCTCTGCAAGTGCCCTGCTCATTGAATCACATTGCCCACCATTCGGTGGGCAATGTGTATTTTCCAATTCTTGTATGAAATTCAGTCGCTCTGGCGTAAGCGGGTTCCGCAGGTGCGACAGAAACGGTCGCCTTTTCGAGCGCGTGTTCCGCATTGCGGACAGTATGTCTGCTGCCCTGCATCGGTCTCATCGGCGGTCGCGTGTCGTCGGCGTGCGGTTGGACGCGGGATGGCCGTCCCACGGAAATAATAATATAGCCCGCCCGCAACCATCAGCACGCCAAAAGCCGCGATCAGCCAGGGCAGGTAGGTGTCCAGCGAGACGCGTCCTGTAGTGGTTTCATCCAGCGGAGCGGATGGCTGAATGCTGATAAACGAAACGCTGACATCGTCAGATGCCTTCTCATATTTTATATCCAGTGTGAATGTCTGTCCCGAGGCCAGCGCGCCGAAATCACCGGAGTAATAGGTCAACCCGTCTTGAATGGGATTCACGCTGGGGAGTACCGGCTTCATCTGCATGCCGCTTGCATCATATGGTTGTTGCAGTTCCACGTGGAAGTTGTCCACTGCGTAATCGCCTGCCCATTCATATAAGTACGTGCGGTTTTTCCCGCTCTTTGCAAGTGACGGATCGTAATATTCCAACAGGATGGCAGGCCCGGTCACTTTCACAACCACCTTCACCCATTTCCCATCCGGCTCCAGTGTATATTCCACTGCCTGATCCGATGCGGTGGTAAGCGTGTCTCCCACTGCCAGTGCGCTTGGTTTCTCTGCCGCCGCCGGGATGCGGAATGTCATTGTGGCGGGCAGGGACGTTCCGGAGTTAACCAATATACGCTGTATGACAAGTACACTGGGTTGGTCGTATTCCGGCCAAATCCATACTTCCACGGAACTCAAACCGGGCTCCCCCTGCGCGTGTACAGGTTGGAATGAAAAAAATAGAACCAAAAGCAACAGCAAGGCAATCATCCGCCGCATGGCATTTCTCCTCAAGGAAAATGATGGGCGAATCTTACCACAAGGTGACAGTCACTTTAGAAGTGACTGTCACCTGCTGTTGACCGCCATGGCCTGCACCAACTGCCAGCATACGCGGTTCACGGGCGTAGGTACGCGATGGCGTTCACCCGTCCGTGCCACCGCGCCGCAGATGGCGTCGATCTCGGTCGGCGCGCCGCGGCGGATATCCTGAAACATCGAAGAATGATTTGCGGCGGTCTTGCGCGCCACCATCTCCGCGGCCTCGATGGGATTTTTAAACGGTAGTCGCACGCGCTGAGCCGATGCGACTGCCGCGGCTTCATCGGCCAGCGCTTTCATCATGACGCGCGCCGATGGGCGATTCAACAACTCGCCGTTCGGGACTCGCAACAGTGCTGTCAACGGATTGATGGCCGCGTTGACCACCAGTTT
>JAYRVQ010000574.1:0-4711 GCA_041918465.1 Anaerolineales bacterium | reverse complement strand
TCCTCCGCGCGGTAGATCGGCTGCGTCAGGAAATAATCCGCGCCCGCCTTCACCTTGCGCGTCAGATTCTTAAATTCATTCGCCAGATCGGGCGGACACAAATTCAGCGCCGCGCCCACGAAGAAATTCGTCGGCTGTCCGATGGACGTGCCAGAATGATCCACGCCCACGTTGAATCCCTGCTTGATCAACTTGATCAAACCCGACGGCACCAGATCGTAATTGTCCATCGCTTCGGGGTAATCACCGATCGACGTCGGGTCGCCCATCACCACAAACACATTTCTGATTCCCAACGCGTGCGCGGCCAGCAGGTCGCCCTGCACGCGCAACAGGTTTCGCCCGCGCGTCGGAAAATGCAAAGTGGTTTCGACTCCCAATCGCTGCACCACGTCGCACACCGCCCACGCCGACATCCTCATGCGCGCCATCGGACTGTCCGCCACGTTGATGACGTCCGCGCCCGCGTCATGTAACAGCGACGCGCCCGCGATCAACTTGTGAGTCGACAGTCCACGCGGCGGATCCATTTCGATGGAGATGACGAATTTCCCCGCCGACAATTTTTGCGCCAACTCCGACGGAGGCAACGCACCCTCCATCGCTTCTTCCTCGACGGGGAGCGGGGTGACCGTCAACGGAGCGGGCGCGCCCGCCGACGCCAACGCGCGCCGCATCGAAGCGATGTGCGCGGGCGTCGTCCCGCAACACCCGCCGACCACGTTCGCCCCCGCCTCCCGAAACGACAGCGCGTACTCGCCAAAATATTCAGGGTCGGCAGGATACATGATTCGTCCCCCCACCTGCTCAGGCCATCCCGCGTTCGGTTTTACCCAGAAGTACGGCTGGTTGGGGCGGACCTGCGTGTCCGCCCTGTTTGTCACCGCGGTTCTCATCGCCTTCAAAATCCTCAACAACTGCGCGGGACCACCCGAACAGTTGACGCCAATCACGTCCGCGCCTGCCTCGGACAACGTCCGCGCCACTTTGGCGGGATCGTCCCCGAGGATGGTTCGGTCATCGCGTGTAAACGTCACCGACGCGACGACGGGTAGGGGCGCAGCATGCTGCGCCCCTACCTCGCGCGCGGCTTTGATCGCCTCTTTAATTTCGTAGAGGTCGCTCATCGTCTCGATCACGATCAAGTCCGCGCCCGCGTCAGCCAGCGCGGAAATCTGCTCGGCGAACGCGGCCCGCGCGAGGTCAGGTTGGACGCGTCCGTACGGCGCGATCCGCACCCCGAGAGGTCCGATGTCGCCCGCCACCAGCACATCCTTGAACGAAGCGGACACCGCGCGCTTGGCCAACTCCACGCCCGCACGGTTGATTTCTGCGAGGCTTTTTTCCAGTCCATGTTTTTCCAACTTGAAGCGATTGGCGCTGAACGTGTTGGTGATAACGAGTTGCGCCCCCGCTTCGATATATTCGCGGTGAATATCCGCGACGGAGGCGGGGTTGGTGAGGTTAAGCTCGTCGAAGCACTTATCAAATCCAATGCCGCGACCGTGCAACATGGTTCCCATCGCCCCGTCGGCGAGGATGGTTTGAGAGGAGAGTAGTTCTAAGAATTTGTTTGTCATGGTTACCTTTATTTCTTTCGTGGTGCGGGTTGATAACCCGCAAAAGCTCTTGTTTCATCGTGGTGCGGAATGGCATTCCGCATAGCGCCGTGGTGCAGA
The DNA here is from genome assembly GCA_041918465.1 of Anaerolineales bacterium. Classification (GTDB taxonomy): domain Bacteria; phylum Chloroflexota; class Anaerolineae; order Anaerolineales; family Villigracilaceae; genus Denitrolinea. The sequence continues at coordinate 3,032 of JAYRVQ010000574.1, read as the reverse complement.
ATACCCTTTGGGTACGATGTAGCATTCCGCATTACAACTCGAATCTTGAATAAGACCATTTCCATTCTTCCCAATCATTCGCCAACCCCGCTTTCACAGGATTATTGAGTACATATTTTACGACACGCTCCAGTTCGGCTTGATCGCGGACAATATGATCGTAACTCTCGTCCTGCCAAAACATCCCCGATCTTCCCAGCGCCAAATTCGCTTGCCGCGCTGTATGCCGTTTGAACGACTGGAAAATCTCGGTCAGACTATTGAACTCACCGTTCTCTTTTTCAAGCGGCGTGCAAACCACGTGACCGTGATTGGGCATGATTGTAAATCCTTCGAGTGTGTACACTTTTCCATCTCGATACTGCAAGGCTTCCGCCACAATGTCTGCCACTTTCTCGTTTTTCAGAAATGCTTCTCCGCACAAGGCGCGGTCAAGATAATCATCGAATTTTCCAAACCAGCGACGCTGTTCCTGATCGATCTGGTCGGGCGGAAGTTTTTTGATCCGATCTGTTTCTTCCGCCAATTTCTCAAGAGCTTCTTTTGGAAGAGAATTCGCAAGCCGAAATGTGACGAAGTAGGTAGAGCCCGCAATTTGAATATGCGGTAATCGCCTGCGATAGTATTCTCGAAATCGAAGATGGCTCATGTTTGTTTGTGGAGCGGGATGGTATCCCGCTTTCTCCTTCGGCGAGTGGTCTGGCGGATTACCAATCCGCCCCACGATGAAACAGGATTGTTGTGGAGCGGGATGGTATCCCGCTCACTCCTTGTGTGAGAGGTTCGGCGGAGTGCCACTCCGCCCCACGATGTTATTTCATCAACTGATCCATGCGGTCTTCGCCCGTGGTGTAGTACTTCGCTTGCGGGTGGTGGACGATGATGGCGGCAGTGGATTGTTCGGGGATGAGTTGATACGCGGAGGAAAGCGTCATGCCGAGTTCTTTTTCGACGGGCAGGAGGTCGAAGACTTTGCGATGGTCTTCCAACTCGGGGATGGCGGGATAGCCCCACGAGTAGCGCTTGCCCTGCTCCTCGGTCAGTCCCAACTCGCGGCGGATGTGGCGGTGGACATATTCCGCGGTCGCTTCGGCGGTTTGGACGCCGAGGCCGTGCATGAAATAGCTGTCGGTGTAATCGCCCTGGGCGTGCAGATGGTCGATGCGTTCGGTGGCTTCGCGTCCGACGGTGACAACCTGGAAGGCGACCACGTCCAGTTCGCCCGAGTCGACGGGGGCGAAGTAGTCGGCGAGGCAGAGGTGGTCGTCGAAGGTTTGGCGGGGGAAGGTGAAACGGGTTACAGGTTGAAGGTTTGAAGGTTGAAGGTTGTCTGGCGAATAAATGATCAAATCATTGCCGTCGGATTGGCAGGGGAAGTAGGCGTAGACGGCTTGGGGTTTGAGCCAATTGTCGCGGAGGGATTCGCGTTTCATTTTTTCGAGGCGGGCGTCGAACTCGGCTTTGAGTTTTGTCCACTCTTCGCCGTGGGTGTTCTTGGCTCCCCATGAGAGACGGTAGAGTTCGTTGATGGAGAGATGTTTGAAGACCATCTCGAGCGGCATTTCTTTGACGACGCGTACGCCCCATTTTTGTGGATGGGCTAGGGGCGAGGGTTGGACTGACGAGCGGGACGAGGAACGCGCGGGCGAGGATTCGGCTTGGGCAGCGCGACCCACTTCGAGGTCGGCTTCGCGGCGGAGTTTGTCGAGCAGGTCAGGTTTGCGCTGGGGGTCGATCAGTTTGTCCATCGTCTCGAGTCCCTCGAACGCGTCTTTGCAATAGAAGACGCCAGGTTCGTGTGCGGAGCCGTCTTCGGTGAAGAGGATGCGGCGACCGAAGCGACGGTTGATGACCGCGCCGCCGATCAGGACGGGGATCTGGTGCCCGCGGCGGTGCAGTTCGTTGACGATGAGCGGCATTTGCTTGGAGGTGCTGACGAGGAGCGCGGAGAGGCCGATGGCAGTGGCGTTGACTTCGACGGCCTTGGTGATGATCGTCTCGGCGGGAACTTGCTTGCCGAGGTCAATGACGGTGTAGCCGTTGTTGGCGAGGATGGTTTTCACGAGGTTCTTGCCGATATCATGCACATCACCATAAACAGTAGCAATGACGACCGTGCCCTTGGTCACGCCTTCGACTTTTTCGAGATAATTCTCGAGGTGGGACACGGTCTTCTTCATTACTTCGGCAGACTGGAGCACGAAGGGCAGGATCAATTCACCCGCGCCGAATTTGTCGCCGACTTCTTTCATGGCGGGGAGTAATACCGTATTCAAGGTGGTGACTGCTATCTCGTGTTGCGTGTTGCGTGTTGCGTGTTCCGTGTTTACTTGTGTACCTGTGTACGTGTCTACTTGTCTACCGATGATCTCGTCAATATCCGCTTCGACGCCTTCTTTATGACGGTGGACGATCTTCCAGTGCAGACGTTGTTCGGGAGTCATGCCCTCGGTGGGATCGGCGAGAGTCGATTCGGCGGTGGGCGTGACGTTTTCGTAGTGTTCGATGTAACGCTGAAGCGCGTCCTTGCGGCGGTTGAAGAGCAGATCTTCGCAGAGTTCTTTCTCTTCGGCGGGGATGTCGGCATACGCGGTGATATGTGCGGGATTCACGATCGCCATATCCAGACCGGCCTGGACGCAGTGATAAAGCATCACCGAATTCAACGGCGGGCGGGCTTGCGGCGCAAATCCAAAGGAGAGATTGCTCACGCCAAGCGAAGCCATCACGCCAGGTAATTCTTGTTTGATGAGTCGAATGCCTTCGATGGTCTCGATGGCAGAGTCTACAAATTCTTCGTCGCCTGTTGCCAGTGTAAATGTCAGTGCATCGTAGACCAAGTCTGATGGTTTGAGTCCGTGGTCGTTGACGGCGATGTCGTAGATGCGTTTGGCGACTTCGAGTTTTTTCTCACGGGTCTTTGCCATGCCACCTTCATCAATTGTCAAAACAATCACAGCAGCGTTGTGTTCTTTTGCGAGCGCGAAGACTTTGTCCGCTTTGGTACGACCGGCTTCGAGATGCGTGGAGTT
>JAYRVQ010000573.1:0-5434 GCA_041918465.1 Anaerolineales bacterium | reverse complement strand
TTTCGCTGATCGTGGGAATCGGTTCATTGGCGCTCGGTTACTTCGCGGAAGGACACGTCACCGCCGCATATTGGATTCTCGCGTTTGGTTTGGGTTGGCTCGTTGCAGAGATTCGCCGCGTGCGCTGGGTCGCCTCCCTTGGATTTCTGGCCTGCGTAGTTGCCTCGGCATATGGCCTGTGGATCGAGTTGTCTCCGAGTTGGATGCTGGCGGGCGCGCTCGGTGCGCTCGTTGCCTGGGACCTGTCCGATTTTCTGCGCCGTCTCGTGGATGCCGCGCCTGACGATGAAACATCCGGCCTGATACATCGTCACTTGCTCCGCCTCATCATCGTGACGGCGGCCGGACTGGCGTTTTCTTTGGTTGCTATGTTCCTCCGCCTGAGGTTTTCGTTCGAATGGGCGGCCTTCCTTGCCATCCTGTCCGCGCTGGGCGTCAGCCTTTTAGTTAAACAGATGCGAGGCAGAAACCCCTAAAGACCCGCCAGCCACTCGTCCACCTCGCGCGGCGACTGGAAGTGAATCAACTTCAAGTGGGCGTGTTCGGGGAGCGCCAACAGCATGGGGATTTCGCGCTTGCGCCGCCAATACGTTTTAAACAGCCAGTGAAAGAGCGACTCCTCCGACCACAATTTCAGGTGCCACCAAAATTTCTCGCGGTTGCCGTTCCACAATTCCTCCTGCCTCCAACTGCGACGGATAGTACGCCTCAATAGCCTCCAGAAGACGACTGGGAACGGATAGTCCAGCCAGACGACTGCCTCGGCGCGTGGCCAGATCAAATCGCGCACCACGTGATAATTCCCCGCCACCACCCAGGACTTTGCGCTGGTCGCCGTCTCGACGCGTTCGCGGAATACCTCGAGCGTCGCGGGCGTCCAATTTGCCTGCCAGTGGAGCGCGTCCAATTCAACGAAATCCAATCCCAATCGGTCTGCGATCTGCTTTGCCAGCGTGCTCTTGCCTGAACTGGTTGTACCAATCACAACCAACTGACGGTAAGGAAATAAGGAGTCCATGCGCTGATTTTACGGGAAGTCATCTCTGCTGGTCAATTGGAAAACCCGCATAAATTTGCATATGGCCAATGGCTTCAAGTTGTGTCTTATTGATAAGGTGAACTGATGAATTTCCCTATCAAAAGCGTAATAACAAGTGAACAATTCTATGATACGATTCTAGAAAATCATCAGGATATAACCATGTTTGAACTTCCCGACAACGAGATTCTGTCGCTTTCCAGGGAACATGTCTTTTACACCTGGTCAGCGCAGGCCAAAGTTAATCCCATCGCGGTCAAACGCGCCAAAGGCGTATATTTTTGGGATGTGAATGAAAAGCGTTATCTCGATTTCAATTCGATGACGATGTGCGTCAATATTGGGCATGGCAACGAGCGCGTTATCAAAGCCATGCAGGAGCAGGCGGCCGAACTTTCCTACGCCGGGCCGGGTATGACGACAAAGATTCGCGCGCTGGCGAGTAAAGCCGTCGCAGACGTGACTCCCGGCGGCAAACTCAGCAAGGTGCTTTTTACGCTCGGCGGGGCAGACGCCAACGAGAATGCCATTAAACTGGCGCGCGGCTACACCAAGCGCTTCAAAATTCTGACACGTTATCGCTCCTATCATGGTGCCACAATGGGCGCGATGGCCGCCACAGGGGACCCGCGCCGTCACATGTGGGAGCCGGGCACGATGCCGGGCGTTGTGCATTTCCTCGACCCGTACCGTTACCGTTCCACGTTCCATCGAACGAATCCCGATATTCCCGAAGAAGAATTCGCCCGAGATTACCTGAACCATCTCGAGGAGATCATCCGTTACGAGGGACCGGAGACGATTGCCGCCATCCTGATGGAATCCGTCACCGGGACGAATGGCATCATCATCCCGCCCGAAGGTTATATGCAGGGTGTGCGCGCCCTGTGCGACAAGTATGGCATTGTTATGATCGCCGATGAAGTGATGAGCGGATTTGGCCGCACGGGTAAATGGTTTGCAATCGAGCATTGGAATGTGGTCCCTGATGTTATGACCATGGCCAAGGGACTCACGTCTGCGTACGCGCCGCTTGGGGCAGTGGCGATGAAGCCCGAAATCGCGGCGGCGTTCGATGAGCAGGTTTTCGAGAGCGGCCTGACTTATACTTCGCATCCCGTCTCTTTGGCGGCGGTAGTGGCGAACATCAATGTCATGAGGGAGGATAAACTCGTCGAGCACGCGGCAGGCCTGGGTCCGGTGCTGAAGCGGATGTTATCCGATCTGGGAGAATCGCATCCATCCGTTGGCGATGTCCGCTCGATTGGGTTATTTGCCATTCTTGAATTGGTCAAGGATCGGAAAACGAAGGAGCCGATGGCGCCGTGGAATGGATCGTCACCCGAAATGGTCTCTCTGCGAAAATTCTGTCTTGAGCATGGCCTTTTTCTTTACACTCACTGGCATACGGTTCTTATCATCCCACCGCTGATCATTGATGAAACCCAGTTACGAGAGGGGTTGTCTGTGCTGGATCGGGCGCTTGAGATCGCAGACAAGGCTGTTTTGTGAACGAGTTTTACGCTGTCTGGTTGATCGTATCTGGAGTGGTCGCCGTGTGGGTGGCATGGCTGGGTTGGCGTCGTCGCGCCGCGTCGGGCGCGCTGGCTCTCACAGCTTTGATGCTTGCACTGGCTGTCTGGTCGTTGACATATGCGGTGCATTGGCTTTACCCTGAACCTGAGGCGAGTTTTTGGCTGAAAATGACGTATTTCGGTGTGGTTACTGCACCCGTGACTTTTTTTGTGCTGGTGCAGTTTTTTATCGGCCGCGGTGATTGGCTGAAAATACGCGTCTACGCTCTGCTTTTGATCATCCCGATATTAACCCTAATTCTTCTCTGGACCGATTCTCTGCACGGGCTATTTTTTGGCCCGTTCACAATAGAACATGTAAATGTGATCTTGAGCGGTGGCCCGTGGTTTTATGTCAATGTGGTATATGCTTATATTCTGATGGGGATTGGCATGGTTCTGTTGTTACGGACGCACCTTTCTTCCTCGCCTTTATTCAAGCGCCAAACCCGGCTCATCCTGATGGGCGCGGCGTTGCCGTGGTTGACGAACGTGCTTGTTTTTCTGGGGTGGGGACCCCAGCCGAATTTGGATTTGACCCCGATTGCGTTCACTGTAACAGGATTGTTGTTTGCGTATGGCTTGTTTGGCTATCGCATGATGGACCTGGTGCCTGTAGGACGGGATGTTCTCGTCGAAAATATAGATGATGCCATCGTGATGGTGGATACGTCTGGCCGGATCATGGATATTAATCCAAAGGCGCTGGAGTATGCGAGCATTGGGCAGGAATCGCCTTTCGGCAAAACGTTTGCGGCAGTTTTTTCTGAATGGGCCGAAATTGTCTCCAAGTATTCCACGTTTGAAGGGCACGCTGAGATCAAGCTGGAAAAGCCTCCGTTTTCGTTCCTGGAATTCAAAATTGCATCAATGAAGGATCGCCAGGGTCATGATGTGGGAAAATTAGTTCTCTGGCGCGATATTACCGCGCTCAAACAAGCCGAGGAACGGTTTCGGGTCTTTTTTCACACCGTGGAACAGAATCCCGTCGCGATTGTGATCACCAATCCGGCTGGACTCATCGAATATATAAATCCGCAATTCATGCGTCAATCAGGATACACGTTGAATGAGGTCAAAGGGAAAAATCCGCGGATCCTGCAATCGGGCGAAACCCCCATCCATGTTTATGAAGATCTATGGGCAACCATCACGAGTGGCCGGGCATGGGAGGGGGAGTTGCTCAACCGTAAAAAGAATGGTGAGTTGTATTGGGTATTGGAATTAATTGCTCCGGTGCTGGACGATCGTGGCAATGTAACCAATTATGTAGCCATGCAACAGGATATTACTGAAAGCAAGCATACCGAGGCGGAGTTGCGCAAGGTTAATACCCGACTGCAGACTCAACTGGCGGAAATCGAGAGCCTCCACGACAAACTGCGGGAAGAGGCTATACGCGATAGTTTGACGCGTCTTTTCAACCGCCGTTACATGGAGGAGACGCTCGAACGCGAGATTTCGCGTCTCGAGCGCGATCCCAGACCGATCAGCGTTGTGATGATGGACGTGGATTTGTTCAAGTCCATCAACGATACGCTGGGGCACCAGGCTGGGGACGCGGTTCTACAAACACTGGGGACGATGCTGTTGGAAAATACACGTGTGAGCGATATCGCCTGTCGTTTTGGTGGGGACGAAATGCTGGTGGTTATGCCTGGTGCAGGCATGGAGGTGGCGCTTGCCCGTGCTGAGGAGTGGCGCACGGCATTTTCGCAGATGACGTTCAGTTTTGGCGATGACAAGATCAGTACTACCCTGTCGCTGGGTGTTGCGACCTTCCCGGACCAGGCGAAAGGTCCCATTGAGTTGTTGACCGCGGCAGACAAGGCGTTGTATTGGGCGAAATTAAAGCGGAACTGCGTCGTCTCCTATGAAGCCTCCATGATGGCGCGCCGTTCCAATCGTTCTGACGATATCCGCTGACCAGACGGAGAAAAATCAGTAATAAGTTGTGGGGACATGTCGTCTGACAAAATGGCAAAAATAACAAATTGGCAGGAAAATAAATGTCTACTAATCCAAATCGTATAAAAATGTTAATTCTTGGCTCGGGTCCAGCAGGATTTGCCGCTGCCCTGTACGCGGCACGCGCGGAACTCGCGCCTGTGCTGTTGACTGGCACGCAACTGGGCGGTCAGGCCGCTTTGACCTATACCATCGAGAATTACCCTGGGTTTCCCGAGGGCGTCGGTGGGGCGCAGTTGGGCGAGTTGTTCCAAAAGCAGGCGGAACACTTCGGGACGCGCGTCGAATTCGATACCGCCAACAAGGTGGATTTGTCGGTGCGGCCGTTCAAAGTCACGACTGACGCGGGGGAGTACGAGGCCGAGACGTTGATCGTCACGACAGGCGCGAGTCCGATTCACCTAAATGTCCCAGGCGAGGACACGTTGCTCGGACGCGGCGTCTCGTATTGCGCGACGTGTGATGGTGCGTTCTTTAAGGACAAGAGAGTTGTCGTGGTCGGCGGCGGGGACAGCGCGTTGGAGGAGGCTTTGTTCCTTACGCGCTATGCCTCGTCAGTGACGGTCATCCATCGTCGCGAGGAACTGCGCGCGGGCGCGATCTTGCAGAAGCGCGCCAAGGATCACCCGAAGATTCAATTTGTCCTAAACACGGTCGCGACGGAAATCATCGGTTCGGACAAAATGGAGGCCGTTCGTTTGAAGAATGTAAAAACGGGCGAGGAAACCACTTTCGAAGCTGACGGCATTTTCATCTTCGTTGGTCACACGCCCAACACGCAACTCTTCGAAGGACAGTTGAAGATGGACTCGCACGGTTACATCGAGACGGACATGTTGATGCAGACCAGCGT
>JAYRVQ010000572.1:0-6354 GCA_041918465.1 Anaerolineales bacterium | reverse complement strand
GGATTCCGCGAGATCGGACCCGAAGGCGCGGCGCTCGAAGATGAAATCCTTCGCATCGCACGCGCGAACCAGATCCGCATTCTCGGCCCCAATTGTATCGGCCTGCTCGATACGCACTATCCGCTCGACATTACCTTCCTGCCTCCGCCCCTCCCCGCGCGGGGCGATATCGGATTCCTGTCTCATTCGGGCGCGTTCTGCGCGGCGGTCATTGACTGGTCGCGGCAACAGGGCTTCTCATTCTCGCGCCTCGTCAGCCTGGGCAACCAGACCGACATCACCGAAACCGACCTGCTCGCGCTGATGGCCGCCGACGAGCACACGCGCGTCCTCGCCATGTACATCGAGTCCCTGCCCGATGGAAAACGCTTCATCGAGGAGGCACGCAAGGTCAGCGCACAAAAACCCATCGTGGCGCTCAAAGTCGGGCGCTCCGCAAGCGGTCAACGCGCGGCGGCATCGCACACGGGCGCGTTGGCAGGCACGGACGCGGCTTACGAATCCGCGTTTGAAAAATCAGGCGTGTTACGCGCCGTCAGCGCGGAGGAACTCTTCGAGTGGTCGCGCGCCCTCGCCTGGCTGCCCCTCCCCACGGGCAGGCGCATGGCCGTGCTCACCAACGCGGGCGGTCCGGGCGTCATGTCTGCCGATTTCATCGAGACGCACGGCATGTCACTCGCGGAACTCTCTGCAGAAACAAAAGAAAAACTGCGCGCCCTGCTCCCGCCCGCGGCCAGTCTCATCAACCCTGTGGACATGCTCTCCAGCGCCTCGCCGCATCATTACGCCACCAGCCTGCAAATTCTACTCGACGACTCCAATGTGGACGGCGTGCTCCTCGTCCTGCCTCCCCCGCCCATGTATTCCACCGAGTCTGTAGCCGACTCGCTCATTCCCTTAATTCAGGATTCCCCCAAGCCTGTCACCATCGCGCTGATGGGAAGCAATCTCGTGCGCGAAGCCTTCCGACGTTTCACCGCCGCGCGCATTCCCACCTACGATTTTCCCGAACGCGCTGCCTCCGCCCTCGCCTGTCTCGCATGGCGTGCAGATTATTTAAGAAATATCGAATCCGACTCTGCACCCGAATCGACTCTCGATCATAAACTCATTCATTCCCTGTTGGATGGACAACCCGCTTCCTGGCTGGACCCCGAGCCTGCCGACCATTTATTGAGCGCCGCGCATATCCCGACCGCGCCCGTCAAACTGGCGCGCACAGCCGACGAAGCCGCGTCCCTCGCGCGCGACTTGGGCTTTCCCCTCGTCCTGAAAATCGCCAGCCCCGACATCCTGCACAAATCAGATGTGGGCGGAATCTTCCTCGGCTTAAATTCTGTCAAAGAGGTAACGGAGTCTTTTACTCTGGCTACGCGCAACGCACAAACGGCCAAACCGTCCGCGCGGATCGAAGGCTGTCACCTCCAGCGGATGATCGGCTCGGGACAGGAAGTCATCCTCGGGTCCACGCGTGACCCGCAATTTGGTCCGCTGATCATGTTCGGCTCGGGCGGGATAGATGTCGAAGGGCTGAAAGATGTCGCCTTTAGCCTCGCCCCGCTCACAGTCCGCGAAGCCGAGGCGCTAATCGATCGCACCTGGGCGGGACGCAAACTGGCAGGCTGGCGATCCATCCCGCCCGCGGATCGAATTGCTGTCCGTGATGCTTTGCTGAGACTCTCGGAACTGGTCCACGCGCACTCCGAAATTGCGGAGATCGAAATCAATCCCCTGCGCGTGCTCGAAAAAGGTGCGGTGGCAGTCGATGTGAGAATTAGGATTGAGAAATCTTTGAAATGAAAATCGAGTACCGACAAGACTTCCACCCGGAGTTGACGAACAAAGCGCGCACGCGCTTCGCGGACGAGATCAATCGCCTGCGCGCGCTCGGCTTTTCGGAGTTTGGTTTCTACACTGAACTCCTTCCCAATTACAGCCTGCTCACCCAGCCCCTCATTTTTCTCCTGGCAAAATCCAACCGAGAGATCATCCGCGTGGAATCTCCCATGCGCCTCGCGATGAGTCAGCCCCTATTGGTTCATCGTGAGCGATTCACATATGCCCTGGTTTTTGGAATGGGAGTGAAATATTATTCCCTGTTCACAGATGGAACAGGATTGATCTCCGCGAATTTTCCATCACATCCCATTCAAGATATGCAACGCAAGTTATACAAATCCGCCGCGCCGCGAAGCCTGGAGGAGTGCTGGCAGGCGCATCAGGAGGAAATTAATAACTTCCAACGGATGGGAAGACAATTGGATGACGGACTCGGTTTCGAGAAGTACGTCACCATTTCCGAACGCGAACAGATATAGCACTTCGGCTAAATCGATATAGATATGCAACTCTCCCGCGCCTTGCGCTTAGACTCTTTTCCCCCTTCCAAAAGCGGACGGAACATCGCCTTCGTTGGCGCGGGCGGAAAAACAACGGCCATATTCCAATTGGCGCGGGAATTGGCAGAGCATTCACCTGTCATCGTTACGGCCACATCACATTTGGGCGCGTGGCAGATCCCATTTGCGGATCATCATATTGCGGCAGGGACCCCGCGGGATATTGGAGATTTTTCCAAAGGCATTACTCTTGTCACTGGCGCGCTCGACGGGGATCGAACCCAGTCCATTAATTCCAGTGTTTTATTCTGGCTACGCGAAACGCTCCAAAAAGATAATCTCCCCCTACTCATCGAGGCAGATGGATCGCGCGGGCGTCCGCTCAAAGCGCCAGCGCAACACGAGCCTCCCATCCCCAGTTTTGTGGATACAGTGATTGTAGTCGCAGGGTTGAGTGGACTTGGAAAACCCATCGCAGAGGATGTAGTCTTTCGTGTGGAGGCGTTCAGAGAAATCGGCGAGCCAGCGAATCGGCGAGCCAACGAGGTGATGGATCAGCAAATCGTGACAACTGAAATGCTGGCGCGGGTTTTGACTCATCCCGAGGGCGGGCTAAAAAATATTCCATCACAGGCAAGACGAATCGCCTTGCTCAACCAGGCGGACACATCCAAATTGCAGGCCAGCGCGCAAAAGATGAGTCAGTCATTGTTGAGAGAATACGACTCGGTCATTGTCGCGAGTTTGAAGGAAAAGGAGGTTTTCGCGGCGCACGAAAAAATCGCGGGGATCATTCTGGCCGCGGGTGAATCAAAAAGATTTGGAAAGCCAAAGCAATTATTGGATTGGAAGGGCAAGCCGTTCGTAAAACAAGTAGCCGAGACAGCGATTCGCGCGGGGCTTTCGCCTGTTATCGTTGTCACTGGCGCGGACGCGAAAATAGTGGAAAACGCGGTGCGCGATTTGGATGTAAAAATCATCCACAACGAGAATTGGCAAAGCGGACAGGGGTTATCCATCGCGGCGGGCGTCCGTTCGCTTTCGGAAAATATTGGCTCCGCCATTTTTCTACTGGCAGACCAGCCGCAAGTTGGAGCGGATATCCTCCATGCCCTAATCGAATCTCATGCGCAGAATTTACCGTCCATTCTCGCTCCGCTGGTATTGGAGGAACGCCGCGCCAATCCAGTTCTATTTGACCGCGTCACCTTTCCCGATTTACTTCAACTGACAGGCGACGTGGGCGGACGCGCCATCTTCGACAAACATCGCGTCGAGTATTTACCGTGGCATGATGACGCATTATTATTGGATGTGGACACGCCTGACGACTACAAACGATTGGTAAATCTATGATTAACGCAATCGTTCTCGCCGCGGGCCAATCCAAACGGATGGGTCAGCCCAAGATGCTCCTGCCCTGGGGAAAAACAACCGTGCTTGGGCAGGTTATAGAGACATTGCAACACGCCGAAATCAAAGACATTCTCGTTGTCACTGGCGGAGCGAGAGAGCAGGTGGAGGAAATTGCCAGACAGTATGCAGTAGACAGTACGCAGAATGCGGATTACGCCAGCAGGGAAATGTTGTCATCGATTCAAGCTGGATTACGCGGTTTGGGTAAAAACCCGTCAGCCACGGCGTCCCTGATTTGTCTCGGCGACCAGCCTCAGGTCCAAGAGAGAAGCGTGCGGGCGGTGATGAGTCGCTTCATCGAGACGGGAGCCAGTCTAGTTGTCCCCAGTTACCAAATGCGACGCGGTCATCCGTGGCTGGTGGCGCGTCCACTTTGGAAGGAAATCCTTTCGATGCGCGCTCCCGAGTCGCCGCGCGATTTTCTAAACCGTCACGCGCCTGAAATTGAATATGTCAACCTGGAGACGCCATCCATTCTCACAGACATTGACACGCCCGACGACTACTTGAAATCGCGTCCATAACGTGCTATTGTAGTAGCGACAAAGGAGGTCGCCATGTCTGACCTGACTTTGATCGCCGAATACATCCACGAAGCCATGGAAGCGCTGGAACAAACACAGGAGGCGGGAGAAGAACTGAAAGAACGCGTCACGCGTGAAAACTACACTGCTTTTCGAACCCAGATGGACGCGCTGTATGAGCGCCTCCGCAAGTTGAGCGCCATGCTCCTGCACGAGGACGAGGTGGCGCTCGACGAACTGGCAGACGCTCTCAGCCGCGCCTTCGACAAATCGCCCGCAGAATATCGCCACGCCGGTGGTCACGGGTGACACAAGATGTGATACACTCGCCAAAACCTTTCAGGGATCAAGGAGAAATTGGCGAGATGAAATATTACATCATTCTTAACCCGATATCGGGACGCGGACACGCGCGACAGGCGATTCCACACATCGAGGAAATGCTCCGCTCGTTCCATCTGGACTTTGAGCTGGTCCAGACCGAAAAGCCCTGGCACGCGGCTGACCTGGCGGAGGCCGCGGCACGCGCGGGCTATGATGTGGTCGCCACAGCCAGCGGAGACGGAACGGCCAACGAAGCCGTGAACGGATTGATGCGGGCGCGCGCGGCGGGATTCAATCGCACCGCCTTCTGCATCCTGCCCGTCGGTACGGGCAACGATATGAATTTTGGATTGGGAAATCACCTGACACTGGAGGATGGCATCCGCGCTCTGGCAGAGGGCTATCGCCGCAAAATTGACGTGGGACTTGTTCGGGGCGGAGATTACCCTAATGGACGCTATTTCGCCAACGGAATCGGGGTCGGGTTTGACGCCGTAGTGGGATTCGAGGCGGTCAAGATCCGCTGGGCCAGCGGACTGCCCGTCTATTTAATGGCGGTCCTGCGCACCGTATTGTTGTATTTCAATGCACCGAAAGTGGAAATCATTCTGGACGATGAGTCGTTCGTTCAGCCTTCGCTGATGACTTCAATCATGAACGGACGGCGCATGGGCGGCGGATTCATGATGGCGCCCGAGAGCGCGCCCGATGATGGCTGGCTTGATCTGTGCATCGTCTCTGAGGCTTCACGCATGCGGTTGTTCCAGCTCATCCCCCACTTCCTGAAGGGGACGCAGGCAACCCAGTCTGAGATCAAGATGAAACGGTCTAAAACCGTCAAAGTGCGCGCGCTGGACGGCTCCCTGCCCGTCCACTCTGATGGTGAGACTTTGTGCTACAAAGGCCAGTCGCTGGAGATCGAACTCATCCCTGCCGCGCTGGAATTTGTGACGTTGAAGCATTAATCCACATTCAATCCATCAGCAAAATTGCCGTGAACATCCAACAGTGGTTCATCTACCTGCTTATCAAGGTCGGACTGGGCATTCTGTGCCGCGTGGACGCGCTCGACTTGCAAAAAGTCCCCGCGCGCGGACCGTTGATCATCATATCGAATCACACAGGCTCATTGGAAGTCCCGCTATTGTTTGCGTGGCTCCGCCCGCGTCCGGTGACGGGCTGGGCGAAAATCGAGACGTGGGATAATCCCTTCAAGAACTGGCTATTCACCCTGTGGGACGCGATCCCCGTCCGGCGCGGCGAAGCGGACATGAACGCTTTGCGCGCCGCGCTGGTGAAACTGGAACAGGGATTTCTGTTCGGCGTCGCGCCCGAGGGAACACGCAACAAAACAGGCAGGCTCCTGCGCGGGCATCCGGGCGTGGTCACGCTGGCACTGCGGAGCGGCGCGCCGATCCTGCCTGTGGCGCATTGGGGCGGAGAAAAATTCCTGCCCAACCTGAAACGCGCGCGTCGCACAGATATTCACCTGCGCGTGGGGCGTCCATTTTTCATTCAAAACAACGGGGGGCGATTCTCGCGCGAAGAACGCCAGATGATCGTGGACGAGATAATGTACCAACTGTCCGCGCTCATGCCCGAGGAATATCGCGGCGAATACAGCGATCTTTCCAGGGCAACCACAAAGTATTTAAGGTTCGATTCGTCCACCGAACTTGCGCCACAAGCTAGCGCAAGCCTTGCAAAGGCAGTGGATTAGGCAACCGCAAAAACTTCCGTCAGTTAAACTT
>JAYRVQ010000571.1:0-3348 GCA_041918465.1 Anaerolineales bacterium | reverse complement strand
TGTTCTATCTTATTACCACAATATGGTGTCCCTGCTTTTTCTTCCATTTGTTCTTCAGTAAAAGCATAAGCTGAAAAATTGTAGGTTGGATATTTCGACTTTTGCCACCCATCGGCAGAACAACAGCGATATGTATTGATATCCTTGCTAACAACATATATCGCTGGATTGGGCTGATTTGACGGAACCTTTGAAAAGCCGATATGCATGATGTACTTAACAGGAGATGGCGGTGTTCCAAGTTCCACCCAAGGTGTACGGTCATACTGGATTTGGTAGAAATTGATATTCGATAGAATCATCAAGCCCAAAACAGGCAACCCTAGAAATATCAGTCCCAGTTTGTTTTCCCGCAAGAAAGTTTTCATGTACTAATTTTATCCCTTCTCCATCCATCGCCAATAGTTCTGCGGAAGTGTTTTTAGCCTATTCGCGCTCATTCGCGGAATTCGTGTAAGTTCTTTAACACAAAGGACACGAAGGCAACGAAGGAGAACCTATGCAATCATGGTGTTTTCCTTTGTCTCCTTTGTGCTCCTTCGTGTTTAGGCTCTTTTGCTCTATCTCAAAACCGCCAAACTCCGAAGCCCAAATCTGTGTTATACTCCCGCCGCTCCGAAAAAGGAGCACAACGCTTCTGGGAAATTGTTTTGATCACTCTGAATGAAGTCCCGACGCACCACGGTCGGGCTTTTTTGTTGCGAGGACTCACGTCCGAAGGGCTAATCTGAAAAGAACAGCCTGGTTTGCAAGAAGGAAGTTAGGCGGAGTTGTCAGAACGTTCCCTTTTCGTCTGCTAGTCCGCTAGTCTCCTAGTCCGCTGGTCATTCACCGCGACTAGACGACTAGAAGACCAGAAGACTACAAGACTGGTAAAGGAACCAATGACAACCGACTTCACTTCTTTAAACCTGCGCGAAGAACTCGTGCAGGCCGTCACCTCGCTTGGGTACACTGAGCCGACCGCCATCCAGGCCGCCATGATCCCCGTCATGCTCACCGGCGCGGACGTGATCGGCCAGGCGCAGACAGGCACAGGCAAGACCGCCGCCTTCGCCCTCCCCATCCTCCACAACTTTCAACACAACCGAAAACCGCAGGCGCTCGTCCTCGCGCCCACGCGTGAACTCGCGCTCCAGGTGGCCGAAGCCATGCTCGCCTATGGCCGCCTGCTCAAAGCGCGCGTCCTCCCCGTTTACGGCGGGCAACCGTACGCCCCGCAGATCAGCCAACTCAAACGCGGCGTGGACATCGTGGTCGGCACACCGGGCCGCATCATTGACCTGCTCGAGCGCAAAGTGCTCGACCTGAGCGACGTCAAAACCGTCGTACTGGACGAAGCCGACGAGATGCTCAACATGGGTTTCATCGAATCGGTGGAAGCGATCCTCGCTTCGACTCCGACCGAGCGGCAGACTGCCCTTTTCAGCGCGACCCTGCCCGCGCGTATCCGCGCCCTCGCCGCACGCTTCATGCGGGACCCTCAATCGGTTTCCGTTAAACGCGAGACGATGACCGTCAAGGCCACCGAACAACGCTACTACCTCGTCCACGAATCGGACAAGTTGAACGCGCTGACGAATCTCTTCGAAATGGAATCCATGACCAGCGTGCTGGTCTTCGCCCGCACCCGCGCCGAGACGACCCACCTCGCCAGCGAACTGTCCGTACGCGGCTTCCCGTCCGAGGCGCTGAACGGCGATCTCGAACAGAACGCCCGCGAACGCATCCTCGGGCGCTTCCGCGCCAACACGCTCAAAGTCCTTGTCGCCACCGATGTGGCCGCGCGCGGTCTCGACATTGACGACATCTCGCACGTCATCAACTTCCAACTTCCCGACGATCCCGAAGTCTACGTCCACCGCATCGGGCGGACGGGACGCGCCGGCAAGACAGGCATCGCCCTCTCGTTCTTCACGCCGCGCGAAAAGCGCCGCCTGCGCGACATCGAAGGCTTCACCAAACAAAAACTCACGCTGGGGAAACTCCCCACCCAGGAAGACATTTTCAAACGCCGCGAGGAACAGTTGCTGGAACAGATGAAAGTCTGGCTGGCGCGCGGACGCGCCAAACGCGAACGCGTCATCGTGGAGCAGTTGGCCGCCGAAGGGCATGATGTGCTCGACATCGCCGCCGCCGCGCTGAAACTCTCGCGCGCGAACGAGAAACAACGTCCCGTCGCGACGGTTGCCGAGGTGGTCGAGACTCCCTATCAGCCACGCGAACGCGCCTTTGGCCGCGACCGCTCCCAGGTCCGCGGGCGACGCGATTCGTCCAGCCGAGATTCGTCGGGACGCACTTCGCACGAGGCGGGCATGATCCGTCTCAAGATGAACACGGGAAAATATCATGGCGTGCGTCCGAATGACGTGGTCGGCATGATCGCCTTCCACGCCGACATTCCCGGCAACACCATCGGCAAGATCCGCATCGAGGACAAACACACGCTGGTGGACATCCCCGAGCAGTTCGTGGAAAAGGCGCTGGCGGGGAACGGCAAGTATCGCATCGGCAAACACAAATTCGCGCTCGAAAGGGCGTAGGTATCTGTGGAGCGGGATGTTATCCCGCTGCTTGAAGATGTGCGGAATGGCATTCCGCACCACACAAAAAGTCGGCCCCTGAGATTTCGGGGGCTGACTTTTTCGCTTGACATTCATCTTATTCAGGTTTAGACTTTCGGTTAAGTTTTTCCTTATTCGAAATGAAAACTTTCCAATCCCTGCACGCTTTTGACAAGATCAAACTCCTTGCGGACGCGCGCCGCATGGACATTTTGCGCCTGCTGATGGCCTCCCCCGCCACGCTGACAAATCTCGCGCGGACCTTGAAGCAGTCGCCCGCGTGGATTCGTCACCACATCCTCGCGTTGATGTCCGCAGACCTGATCGAGATCGCCGAAGTCCGCCGCACAGGAAAAGTGACTGAGAAATTCTACCGCGCCAAAGTGGACGCGTTGCTCTTGCAGGAAATTGTCCTGCCGAAGAGCAGGAAGCCATCCGTGATTTTTTCGGGGAGTCACGATCTCGCGCTGGAGGGAATCGCCGAGCATCTGGCGAAACACGTCACATTGCTCAGTCTGCCCGTCGGCTCGCTGGATGGACTGGTGAATCTCCGCCAGGGACTGTGCCAGATTTCAGGCGCGCACCTGTTGGATGAAAGCGGCGAATACAACACGCCGTTCGTCCGTCATCTCTTCCCCGACCGCGATGTGGAAATGATCACGCTGGCCTATCGCACGCAGGGACTGATGCTCACGGCAGGAAATCCCAAAAACATTAAACGCGTCGCGGATATTGCCCGCGCAGAAATCCGTTTCGCGAATCGCAACGCGGGGTCGGGCACACG
>JAYRVQ010000570.1:0-3118 GCA_041918465.1 Anaerolineales bacterium | reverse complement strand
TCCCAGATGATGCCCGCCAGCGCGGCAAACGAACCGATGCGCGCGTCGATGCCGACCACGTCAGTGAGATAGATCGCATAGAAGACCGAGCGCAACATGCCCGTGGATGCAAGTCCCCAGTCACCTGAGCCGTAGAGCAGTTTCTTCCAGAAGGGAATTGGTTTCATATGGATAAAGGTTTCCGTTGGTCACAATTGATGGAAAGCGACATTATCCTATACTTTTACCGGCTTTGGGCATTTCCAGGAAAGTCACACATTATCACCATACCCATTGCGTTTTAAAAACACTTCCAGTATAGTTGTTGCATGTTCAAAAATGGCAGGGAAATCAGCCTGGGATAAGATGGATGCAACCATGAAAATCCAAGTCCGTGAAATTTCAGCAACCGATACCGCATGGGACGAACTGGCCGCGTCTTCGCGGCAGAACTGTCTGTTCGTCTCTCGCGGCTTTCTGGACCTTTGGGCAGGCGAAGACCCATCCTTGCGTCTTCTCAAACTGGGATGCTATGACGAGTCGAACCGTCTCGTCTGCGGACAGGCCATCATCCACCGAAAGATCATGGGCGTGCGTGTCCAGAATATTTTGAGCACCTTCTACGCCGGGACTCCTGTCCTGGCAGGCGACATCGAAGAAAATAGCCCGGAGCAATATGAGATATTGTCCGCGCTGGCGCGCGAATCGCGCAAACGCTTTCCCTACATGCGCATCGAATTCCATCCCAACCTGACGGACGCCCGCGCCTATCTCGACAACGGCTGGGAAGCGACTCCCATTTACACACATTCGTGGAAACTGGAAGACATGCAGGAAGTCAGGAAGGGGATGCATCGCAAGGAAAGATACATCCGAAAAGCGCAGGAAATGTTTGACCTTGGCCGTGAGCGCGGACAGGAAATCATCAAGGATTTCCTTCGGCTCTACGCAGAAACCATGAAAAAGTACGACTGGCAACCGACTTCAAAATGGAGGGAGGCGTTCCTGCGAAAAATGAAGTGGCTTGAAAGCAGGGACCTCCTCCACATCTACACCTGTCGGAAAAAGACTGGCGAACTGGTGGGCATAACGCTTTCCCTGCTCAGCCGCGAAAATCAAACTGCCTACTTCTGGTTGATCGGTTACGACCACACGATTGACAGCAAGGAATTTCCGCCCGCCATTTACTACTATGCCTCGGAGGACCTGTCATCCGAATTCAAATTTATTGACTTCGGCGAAGGGGCACATGCAAGCCTGTACGCTTTCAAGGATTCCCTCGGCACCACGTCCACACCCTTTTGGATTCTAAAAACGGAGAACAACTCCGGCTGGTCGCTCTTGCATTCGCGCCTGCGAAAGATCAGGCAATTCCTCCTTAAATTCGTCCCATAGGATGCAGTAATGTATAACGTCCGCGAACTCAAGCCCAATGAGCACGAAAAGTGGAACGCCTTCCTCGCCAAATCGGCACAAGGCACCCTCTTCCACAGGCTGGACTGGAATCAAATGCTGGTGGATACCGACCCGCAGACCGACGGATTCACCGCCCTCGCCTGCGTGGACAAGAACGAAGACTTCATCGCCGCACTGACAGTCCCCCACCGCCTCGCTTCCTCCCAACGTTCAGCCGGGTCGCCGTTTTTCGGATATGTCACTCCGCTTTTGGCGGAATCGCTCCGCTACGCCGAGAGACATCACACTTACTCCGGCTACTCTGCCCTCGTGGACCTGACGAATGGCATCGCCCGGCAAATCGGAAACGTCCGTCTCAACAACTCCCCCGACATCTGGGACACCCGCTCCTTCATGTTCAATGCCTGGAAGGTTGAAACCGTGTACACCCACGAGTGGCTTCACGCCGACGATGCCTGGGAAAAAGTCACTCCTGATTTGCAATCAATCATCCAGCAGGGCAAAGAAAAATTCTCCCTGCACGTTTCCGCTGATGAAAAATGGGACGATCTCTTTGCATCACATAATCCCCAACTCGACGCGGGCGTGCTCAAGAAACGTCTCGCGTGGATGCGCGGAAACGGGACAGGCCAGTTGTTCGCGCTGACCGATCCGCAGAATCAACCTGTGGCGTTCACGCTGGCGATGCTGAGTCAACCCGATAGGCGCGCGTATCTGTGGGGCACTGCCTGCACGGACGCGAAAACGGAATCTGCAACCCTGCCCATTTTGTTCTGGCAGGTCTGCACCGCGCTCGCAGCGGACCATCCCCGCGTGGACTTGGGTTACTCGGACAATATTCACATCAGCCAGATCAAAGACAAACTGGGCGGCAGGTTGCTCCCCACCTTCATCACCAGTTATTCTAAAGAGGGGAAGTCGGGAAAATCCCAGCCCAACAGCGAATAAAGAAAAACTTCCGAGGCCGAAATCTCGGAAGTTTTTTGTCAAAGATATGGATGCCATACCATGGTCGGCAATATAATTTGGCAATCCCGAAGGTTCGCCTTACATCATCCCCATCTCCACGTTGTCCCCTCTTTGCCATCCTCAATCGTCACGCCCAACTCCTTCAAGCGGTCGCGGATCAGGTCAGACATAGCCCACAACTTCTGCTTGCGGACCTCGGCGCGGACTTCAACCAGCAGGTTGATAAATCCGTCTGCATCCGCGGAACCTTTCTTGTCCTGCAGGCGCAGGCCGAGGACTCCCGTCAGCGTGCGGAGAGTATTCTGCGCGGGGAGTAGTTGCGTGTCGTTCGCGCCGCTATCACGCGCGGTATTGATGGCTTTGACCAGTTCGAAGAGCGCGGCGATGGCGCCCGCGGTGTTGAAGTCATCGTCCATGGCGTCAGTGAAGGCTTGTTTGACGGAGTCGGCTTGGGCGGTGAGTTCGGAGGCGGCGTCAGTGGAGAGTCCGCTTGCGGAAACGGGAGCAGGCCGAAGTCCGGATTTGAGGCGCTCGACGTTTTTCTGTGCAGCGTCAAGCGTCTCATCGTTGAACAAAAGCGGGGCACGGTAGGTCCCGGTGAGGACAAGCATCCGCATCACGTCCGCGTCGCGCCTGGACAGGAACTCATTGATGGAGATGATGTTGCCCAGCGACTTGGACATTTTTTCGCCGCCGAGTTGGAGCATCCCGTTGTGCATCCAGAAACGCGCGAAGGGCTTGCCGGTGAGCGACT
>JAYRVQ010000569.1:0-2796 GCA_041918465.1 Anaerolineales bacterium | reverse complement strand
GTCCACCGAGGCTGTCAGCCGCGCGTGAAAGGCTTTCGGTTTGACGGAGTCGATTCCGCCGCACCCGCTGCGGGGACGCGCGAAGCGATCCAATCGGCGGACGCTATTGTCATCTGCCCGTCGAATCCGTGGGTAAGCATTGATCCGATTCTGAGCATCCTCTCCCCTCTCCAAATGTACTCATTTGGGGAGGGGACGGGGGTGGGGTGTGTCGCAGTCTCCCCCATCATCGGCGGACAGACCGTGAAAGGCCCTGCCGCGAAGATGTACGCGGAACTCGGCATTGAGCCATCTGCGTTGGCCGTGGCAAATCATTATGAGAATTTACTCACTGGAATCGTAGTGGATTCGGTGGATTCAAAACTGGCAAAACGAATTAGAATCCCTACACTGGTCACAAACACACTCATGAAAACCGTTGCAGACCGAGCCCGATTGGCGCAGGAAGTTCTGCAATTCATTGGAAATCCAACATGACACTTTGGGCGATTGTCCCTGTAAAACCGTTACGGCGTGGAAAATCCCGCCTGGCTGGAACGCTCACAGACGATGAGCGCGCACAACTCAACGAAAATCTCCTCAACCATACACTCGAAACCCTCTCGGGTCTGAAGGAATTGGAACAGGTGCTGGTGGTGAGCCGCGATCCGCACGCGTTGACCATCGCGCGCAAACACGGCGCGCGCACGGTGCGCGAGGACGGTCAGCCGCACCTGAACACCGCCCTGACGCGGGCGACGGTGGTGGCAAAAGTCCACGCGACGAGCGGGGTGCTGATCCTGCCCGCCGACCTGCCGCTTCTTTCGCAGACCGACATCCTGTCGCTCATCGAACGGGCGACGAATCCGCCCGTGGTGGTCATCGCTCCAGACCGTCACGAAAAGGGGACCAACGCCCTGCTGATGTCTCCCGCGGGCTTGATCGAATACGATTTCGGCGACGGCTCGTACCATCGTCACTGTCAACGCGCCAAAAAAGCGGGCGCGCGGCTCGAAATTGTCAACCTGCCCTCGCTGAGTCTCGATCTCGACCTGCCCGAAGACCTCGCTCTCCTAGACAAATTCACGCTGTTAATTCGGTGACAGATTGCCTTCGCGGACGTTCCATTTGTCACATTCTCCACATAAATAGGGGTGCTATAATCTAATTGTCCGACAATTCACAATCGAACATTAACGAGGTGTTCCATGGAAAATACCAAACCAGTCGAAGCCCTCTTCATGACGAAAAAGCAACTGGAGACGGAACTTCTCAGGTGCGAGTATTGCGAAGAAAAGCCTTGTCAGGAAGCCTGCCCTGCCAACTGCTCGCCGTTCGATTTCATCATGGCGGCGCGCGGCGGAAGCAATTCCGATATTCAGCGCTCGGCGGGGGAAATCATGCATGCCAACCCGCTGGGCGGTGTCTGCGGGCTGGTCTGTCCCGACAACCTGTGCATGGCAGCCTGCTCCCGTAAACATTTCGACGGCGCAATCAACATCCCCAAGGTACAAGCCACTGTGGTGGAAATGGCGAAGCAACTGGGCGGGATTCCCAAATTTAACAAGCCGACTCTCAACGGAAAGCGGATCGCCATCGTAGGCGGCGGTCCCGCGGGACTGGGGGCGGCCTCCGTTTTGGGACAGATGGGCTACGCTGTCGATATCTTCGAAGCCCGCGAGAAACTGGGCGGCGCGATGAATCTCATCCCCAGAGACCGCATCGAGAAGCACGTCATCGAATCGGATATCGAGTTCGTGCTCTCGCTGGGAAAAATTACCGCCAAAACTGGGACGAAAGTGGAAGAGCCGAAGTCCCTGCTCAAGCAATATAACGCGGTGCTGGTCACGGTCGGTTTGTGGAAACCCATCGAGTTGGGAATCGAGAACGAAGACCTCGCTATCAAGATGCCCGATTTCCTCGCCGATCCGCAAAAATACAATTTCAAGGGATGTGTGGCCATCGTCGGCGGCGGCGCGACCGCCGTGGACTGCGCTCTTACCGCCCGTCAGCGCGGCGCGCATCACGTGGAAATGTTCATGCTCGAAAAACTGTCCGAGATGCCGCTGACGGCGCGCGATCGCCAGGACCTGTTGACCTACGATATCGAAGTCACAGGGCGCACCCGCGTGACGCGCGTTCTCAAGGATGCGCAGGGTTTGTGGGGCATCAAAGTGGCGAAAGTCCACCTGCCCATCGGCGAGAAATTCCATCCCAGCAAAGTGGTGGATGTGCCTGCCACCGACTGCCTGAGTTCCGATTTCGAAGCGGTCATCGTCTCGATCGGGATGCGCTCCACGCTTCCACGCGATCCGATGGACGGCGTCTTCTACGCGGGCGATATGGCGAACGGCCCCAAGACGGTTGTGGAAGCGACAGCCTCGGGCAAGAACGCCGCGCTCGAAATGGACGCGTGGCTCAAGAAACAGGAAAAACCCGTCGTCAAGAAGGCCACCAAATCGTACTACGCCCTGCCTGGCTACAACCCGAAACCCGTCTCGCTCGAAGTGGATTTCTTCGGGCGGCGAATCAACTCTCCGTATCTGCTGTCCGCCTCCCCCGTCACGGATGGACTCGAACAGATGACCAAAGCCTACAAAGCGGGCTGGGCAGGCGGCATCATGAAGACCGCCTTCGACAATGTCCCGATCCACATCCCTGGCGAATACATGTTCTCATTCAATCCAATCACGTACGGCAACTCAGACAACGTCTCGGGGCATCCGCTGGACCGCGTCTGCCGCGAGATCGAGCAACTCGTCAAGCAGTGGCCCGACAGGCTGACCGTTGGCTCAACGGGCGGCCCCGTTTCAGGTC
>JAYRVQ010000568.1:0-1827 GCA_041918465.1 Anaerolineales bacterium | reverse complement strand
GTAGATTCCACCAAGACACTCTATCTGCAATTGCGCGACCAGGGCGGCGTTCCGCTCTCAGAAAATATTTATATCAACACGTACAACAATTGTAGCAAGAACATGGTGTTCATCACCTTCCGGGAAAACAAGTAATGCGCACCTGCCCTGGCGGGCGGTGCCAGGGAAATTAATTTTGCGCCACAAAATCAGAGGCCACCTTCACGGTGGTCTCTGATTTTAAAATTGTGTACGAATCAAATCGCTGTGATCCACTGGCTGTATTTTTTATTCCTGCCGCGCACCACATCCTCGAACAGGTCGCGCAATTTGGATACCACCGGTCCCATCGCACCTGTGCCGATGGGACGGTGGTCCACTTTTGTCACGGCCACCACCTGCGCGGCGGTGCCGGTCATAAAGAATTCGTCACAGATGGTGATCTCGGTGCGGTCAATCGGACGTTCCATAACGGGCAGACCAAGTTCGTTGCGGGCGAATTCCATCACCGTACGACGCGTAATGCCCTCGAGGATATTCTCAGTCACCGGCGGCGTGATCACGACTCCATCGCGCACCATGAAGATATTCATGGCCGAGCCTTCCGAAACATGTCCATTCTGGTCAAGAACGAGCGCCTCGTCAAAACCGGAGCGGGCCGCGTCCGTTTTCACCAGCGCGGAATTAACGTACGCGCCCGAAACCTTGCCGCGCGCCGGGATGACATTATCATCGATCCGCCGCCAGGAGGAAATCGTCACATGCGCGCTGGTATCATTCTTGATGTATTTCTGGAACGGCAGACTCCAGATGGTCAGGTCATCCTTCAGATCGTGGAGCCGCACGCCGATGCCCATGTCAGACTTATAGAACATCGGGCGGATGTACACATCCTGTTTCCAGTTTTCCGCGTGCAGCAGATCGAGCATGATCTGGATCAGGCTCTCCTCGTCGTACGACACTTCCATGCACAACAAACGGGCGGAATACAGCAGTCTGTGGAAATGATCCCAGGGACGAAAAACGAAGAGCCGTTTTTGCTCTTCGTTCCAGTAACCTCGCAGGCCGCCAAACACGGCCGTGCCATAATTCAAAGCATGTGTGGCGACGCTGACCCTTGCATCGCCAAAGGGGACGATCTTACCCTCGAAATACGCAAACTGTGGTTGGTTCACCAAACACCTCCAGAAATTGGATCGCCTTGCGCGCGTATTATACCTGAAGGATACCGGATGACTCCCCGGCGATTCCCCGCCTCTTTCCGGACCTCCATCCTGCCGCGGCTTTCGAGACGCGCTTCCCACCCTTGACAGACTCCGCAAGCGCGCTATAATCCAATTAGATAGTTATCTAATTAAATAAACGGATGTAAAAATGGAAGAAAAGCCTGAAATACTCGATTTTGTCAAAGCCATGTCAGACGCGGACCGTTTGCGGATCATCGGTGTGCTGGCCAAAGGCTCCGCCAGCGTGAACGAAGTCGCCGCGCAGCTGGGTATGCCCATACGCGACGCGCTCAATCATTTGTCCTTCCTCGAATTCGTCGGGGCAGTCAGTAAGTCAGAGAATGCGTACCAGCTCAACCCGTCCGGAATGGAGGCGCTGTCCAAACGTCAATTTGGGGGCGGGCGCGAATCCTACGTCCCCGCGCCGGATGTCGACGCAAAGTCCCGCAAGGTACTGGTCACCTATCTCAACGCGGATGGGAGCATCAAACAGATTCCCCAGCAAGCCGCAAAACTGCGCGCGATTCTGGAGTATCTTGTCACCGCGTTCACGCCCGGCGTGGACTACACCGAGAAGGAAGTCAACACCATCCTGCGCCGCTTTCACCTGGACGTTTCGGGC